>JAJYDD010000592.1 GCA_021777795.1 Pseudomonadota bacterium
GTGGGTCGCCAAGAAAACTCTGGGCGCTGCCGCCGTAATATTGCTGAAAAGTTCCGGGGCAGAATTGGAAGGCCCCGAGACAGCCGTAAGGGTTGACCGAGTTCCAGTTTCCCTCGCTCGAAGAGACTTTGGCGGCGAAGTCGGCGCAATTGCCGGGGATCCCGGCGGCGGCGAGGTTCGCCGCAGACTCGCCGGCGAAGGCGAGGGTCGCGGACAGGCCAAGCGCGACACCGGCGTGCGCGATTGCGCGGCGGAGCGGGCGCAGACGTCTCATGGCTTGCCCGCGCGAACAGAAAACCGGAAATCGCCGTTGATCAGCGACTTGCCGTCGGCGCTGAGGCGAAACGGGCGCCGCGCGAAGTCCGCCTGTGGCCCGTTCTTCGGCAGGCCAGCGAAGCGCGGATCGTTCGGGGGGATCACCTGTCGCATCATGTCATCGACCAGCACGGCGCGGCGGCCGTCGGGTTCGAGCCGCACGAGGCGGGTTGGACAGGTGGCGACAGCGCAATCGCTATTCCAGATTTGCGAAACGAGGAGATCGTTACCGCCAGTCCGCAGTTCGAATTCGTAGAGGCTCGCCTTGCCGGCGGAGAAGGCGCTTGCGTCCCAGACGCCGTCGGGATCGGCCGTGACGTTGGGGTAGGCGGCCTTGAAGGCGAAGTCCGCATCGGCCGCGAGAGCCGATGCCGTCGATGCGAGGCCGATCAACGTCAACGCCAGAGTGCAAAACATGCTTCGGTTCATGGGATGGATCTCGCCGGTGTTTAATCGGAGGTCGGCCGCGGTCACTCGCGCAGGAGCGGGATATTGAATGAGCAACCGTCATAGGCGCGGTGTTCGACAATGGCGCCAATTTTCAGCGTTCGGCTTGCAACGTCGTAGGCGCCATAGTCGGCGGCCCTGGCCGGATCGCGGGTGGCGCCGAGCGCGGGTTCGATGAAACAGCCGCGGCCGGCGTCGAGGGTGCGCACGTTGAGCCCGTCGTAGATGGCGATCCGCATCGGGCAAAGCTTGACGACGGCGCCCGCGATGCGCGCCTTTTCGGAGCAGCCGAGAGCTGTGTCGAGCACGCTGACGACAACGGAGCGTTTGGCGCTCCAGATCACGAAGTGCGCCTCGCTCGCCGGCGCGTTGGCGTGCGAAAAGCGTCGATCGCCACGCGTCCGATAGGCCCGGTTGTTGGCGTCGATGGCGTCTTTCCAGATGTCGCAGTAAGTTGCGTCGCGCGGAACTGGCCTTTGTAAATTGGCGTAGGCGAGCGGGCGCCACGCGCCGGGGTCGGGCGTCAGCGCTTGGGCTTGGGCTTGGGCGGCAGACCCGCTCATGACGACGCCGCCAACAATGACCACGATCATGCGACAACGGGCAACGCGCGCCGTGGCGTCATTACGACATCTGACATAGCGCCTTTTCAAACCCACCCTTGCCGCCGCTGTCATGCGAGGTCTCCGCTATTCGTAGCGAGGCCGACCGGGGACCCACCCCCAAAAATCCTTCGGCGAGCCTTCGCGGTTGCGCCAGGCAACGGCCGATCGCGGCGGATAGACAGGTTGCATGGTCCAGACGCCGCCGGCGTGGAAAAAATTCGCCGCCCCTCGCCGCAAGGGGCGCCCGTCCAGGTCTAGAAAATCGACGGCGCAAAGCACGACCGGGCCGCGATAGCGCGTCACGCGCGCGGTTTCGGCGTCGAGCGCGCCCGGCTGACAACCAAACAACCGGATCGATGCGGCAGGCGACTCTCGCGACAGCGCGGCCGCGATCATACGGAGATAGGCGGCGTTGGCTTCCGCTTGCGTCGGATAGGCAAACCGCTCTGTCAGGAGCGTCGCGAACGTCGAATGATCGGGGGCGTATTCAAGGACCCCGGGCACGACATGGGCCGGCGTGTAGAGCGCATCCGGTCCGGTCGAGGCGGCGCCGATCGCTGCCGGCTCAAGGCTCGAACACGCCGCAAGGGCCGCGAGGAACGGCAGGACGAGGGTGGCGGATTTCGCGCTCATCGATTGATTTCCGCCGCTGCGGCGTGAGCCGCATCGGGGTGCGCGGCGCGCCAGTCCCACGGCATCTCGAACGCGCTCGACCAGACGCCATGAAACGCCTTGCGCGCCTGACTTTCGGCGGCTGCATAGGCGGCGACTGGAGCCTCCCCGGAGGTCGCGGGCGCGAGCACGGCGTCGCCCTCTTCCAGCATCGCAGCCGCAAGGTCGGGATGGCTGGCGGTCGCACAGCGCGCCACATGCGCGTCGCCGTCGTCGCGGATCGTGACGCAGGCGACCCAAGCGCCCAGCGTCGCCTTGACAAGCCAGGCCGTCGCCATCGTTCCGCAAGGCCAGGCCTGCCGGCCGAGCATGGCGAGCTGCCCCGGCGCGCAGGCGTCGACGCCGAAGAGACGGAATATGGCCTTGGTTTCGATATCGCGAAACCGAACGCCGTCGATCACCTCGACCCGCAACGGCGACGCCTGCGCGGCGGCTTTGGGTTGATAGAGGCTTGGCTGGGCGGCGGCGGTTTCGGCCGCGCCCGATGACGCCCCGAACAAGGCAAAGCCGATCAGGACGAATACTGCGGACTCACGCCTCGGCATGATCGCGCGAACCGAGATCGAGCTTATGAAACACATGCGCGATGATGTCGGTGGTGTAGACGGTTTCGTCGCCCTTTTTGTAGGCGCCGTCTGCGATCCGGCATTCGGCGTAGACCACATCGCCCTTGGCGACATGGGCGATCGCCCATTGCGCCGCCT
>JAJYDD010000593.1 GCA_021777795.1 Pseudomonadota bacterium
TGATCTCTCGGTCGGTTCGGTGGTGGCGTTCTCCGGCGTGATGGACACCACAGCGCTGATCGCGCATCTCGAACTGCGGATCGAAAAGCTCAAACGCGAACTCTACGGGCAACGCTCGGAGCGCACGGCGCGGCTCGTCGAGCAGTTGGAACTGGAACTCGAAGACCTCGTCGCCGCCGCGACCGAGGAAGAACTCGCGCGCAGGCTGCGGGCGCCTCGGTGAGCAGATTTCGCCGCCCGCACGCCCGGGAACGGGGGATAGGGCCGGCACGCGCCGCTTGGGATTGCGGGCCATCCACGCCGGGCGCACGCTCTCGCGATTCTGGTCGCGCGCCGAAACGGCGTGCGCGCGATATGCGAAGCCCCCTTCCTCAAGCATGATCCGCACAGCAAGTGACCCGGAGCCGGGATCGTGGAAGAAGTCCAAGCGTCGCCGGTCATCGGTAAAGCTCGGTGGCTGCTACATAACGCCAGGAATATGCGCTGAGCGAACTCGGGGGATCGTTGACCGAGCCCGTGCGGCAGTTGGCGCAATGGGTGGCCGCGCACCTCCCAATCATTCACGAAAATCGCCTGCGCTACGACACGAACCGCTGACCGCCGCCAGTCAGGAGTGGCGACGCCAAACCCGTTTCTCCGCTCATATCGGCTACGCGACGAAGCGCTTCTCCGGAAACGCGCTCTCGACCACCTCCAGGAAGGCGCGCACCTTGGCGCCGACCAGGCGGCGTGAACTCTGCAACGCCCAGATTTCAACTGTGGGACCGGCATGCGTTCCCCAGTAAGCAAGCTTGCCGGACTCAATGTCCTCGGCGACGAGAAGTTTGGGCAGCAAAGCCGCACCTGCGCCTGCCAGCACGGCGTCGCGGACCATCAGGAGCGAAGACAGGCGCAGGATCGGGTTCGGTCTCAAGACAATGTCAGCCTCCGTTCCGGATTTCATCCGCCAGAGGGCGCCAGTCGATGTCGCGGAGAGCAGAACGGCCCTCACCGCCAATTCGTCTCCGTCCGCCCCGGGGATCGGGCGCGGCACGCCGGGCGGCGCCACGATCAGGCGTTCATCATTGAGGAAGCGGCGGCCGACGAGGCGCTCGTCCGGCGACGGGTCGATCCGGATGATCAGATCGTAACCATCTTCGACCGGATCGACCTTGCGGTCCTCGGCAACGATTTCGAGCTGGACCTCCGGATAGGCCAGAGCAAAGCGGGCGCCGATCCGGGGCAGCGCGACATGCGCGAAGACCACCGGCGCACTGACCCGTAGCCTGCCTTTCGGCGTGGAGGCGCCCAGGACGACCGCCTCTCTGGCTTCGGCGATCTCACTCAGCAGCCCGCGTGTGCGCTCATGGAGAACACGACCTTCGTCCGTCAATCGCAGGCTCTGGGACCCGCGCTCGATGAGGCGCACACCGAGGCTCTGTTCGAGTTCGGCGACCCGCCGCGACAGCGTGGCTTTGGAGCGACCGGATACCCGGGCAGCGCGGCCGAACCCGCCATGGGCCGCGACCAGGTCGAAGTCGGACAAGGCCTGAAGATCCATCGTCGCGTTCCGTATTTGAGACGAACGATCTCGATATTGGCATCTATCCGCTAATAACGAAACGACTATCCTGTTCGTCAAGCCATACGGCTTCCACCACCATGAGGAGATTTCGACATGACCATTCTCGTTACCGGCAGCACAGGCGCCATCGGGACGCAGGTTTTGGCCCATCTGCAAGGTCGCAACGCCGATGTCCGCGCTCTGACGCGCTCGCCCGAGACGGCGCAGCTTCCCGCCGGAGTGACGGCCGTTCGCGGCGATCTCGCCGACCCGGATTCGGTGCGCGCGGCACTGCAAGGCGTCAGCACGCTGTTCCTCCTGGCCCCGAATGTCGCCGATGAACTGACGCAGGCCATGCTGACGCTGACCGTCGCCCGTGAGGCCGGCGTCAAGGGCATCGTCTATCTCTCAGTCTTCGGCGGCGAGGCCTATGCCGACGTGCCGCATTTCGCCGGCAAGTACACGGTCGAGCGGATGATCGAGGCGCTCGATCTTCCGGCGACGGTCCTGCGCCCCTCCTACTTCATCCAGAACGACCTTCGTCAGAAGGACGTGCTTCTGAACGCCGGCGTCTATGGCGCGCCGATCGGCGCGAAGGGTGTCTCGATGGCCGATATCCGCGACATCGGCGAGGCCGCCGCCATCGAACTTGTTCGCCGCGAACAGGCGCCGACGCCGCTCGGCCGCGAGACCTACGCCTTGGTTGGCCCGGACAGCCTGACCGGCGACGACATCGCCAATATCTGGAGCGAAGCGCTCGGCCGCGCGATCCGCTATGGCGGCGACGATCTCGTCGTAATGGAACAGCGCATGAAGACCATGCTGCCCGCATGGCACGCGCTCGATCTGCGCCTGATGTTCGCCCGCTATCAGGCGGATGGCGCGGTGGCGACCGCAGAGGACATCGCGCGCTTGACCAAGCTGCTGGGTCGCGCTCCGCGCTCCTACGCCGCTTTTGCCAGGGATGCCGCGACCCAATGGGCGAAGGGCTGAGCCCGCTTCCTTACCGTCCAATCAAGGAGACCTGCCATGATGACGATCCAACCCCTCTCGCCCGAAGACGCCCCAATTGTGGCCGCGATGCGACAGGCCGCCTCGGCCCATAAGGGTGAGAAACTCGGCCCCGAGGCGCGGCCGATATTCGACGTCATGTTCGCCGCCACGCCCGCCGCCATGAATGTGCGGGTTGAACCGG
>JAJYDD010000594.1 GCA_021777795.1 Pseudomonadota bacterium
GGCGTAAATCGCCGCCGTCTTGTCGCTGACGATCTCGACGCCGGCGAAATGCTCGCCGAGCCCGGAGGCGGCGAGCTTGGATTCCTGGTGGAAGAGATCGCCCTTGGTCACCAGCACCAGCCGCGCCTGCGCCGCCAGAAGCGGCAGCGTCGCCTCGACGCCGGGCAACGGCGCGATCGGATGGCGCATGAGGCCGCGGCCGATGTCGAGCGCCTCCTTGACGACGCGCGCCGGCAAGGCGTCGCCGGCGATCTCCAGCGCCGTCTCCAGCATCGACAGCGTAAAGCCCTTCACGCCGTAGCCGTAGATATGGAGGTTGCGGGTCTCGGCCTCGGCCAGCCGCGCCTCGATGCGCTCGGCGTCGGCGAAGGGCGTCAGCAGGTCTCGATAGCGGCGCGCGGCGTCCTGGAAGAAGCTCTCGTGGCTCCACAGCGTGTCGTCGGCGTCAAGGCAGATGAGGTCGATGGGCATGCGCCGTTTTAGGCTCCCCCGTCCACCTCCTGCAATGCCGCGTCATAGCCCCACAGGCGCTTGACGTGGCGCATCACCCGGTCGCGGTCGCCCTCGGCGAGCGGCACGCCGTTGCGGCGCTTGTGGCGCAGGATCAGCTTGCGGTCGCCGAGCAGATCGACATCGACGATCTGGATGTCGGGATCGCGGGCCGCGACATCGTAGGTGTCGGCCAGCGCGTTTCGCACCCGCCGATAGCCCTCGGCGTCGTGGATGGCGTCGATGGCGTATTCGGACTCGGCCTGCTTGTCGCTGAGCAGGAACAGCTTGAACTTGCGGATCAGATGCGGGCTGAGGAACTGCCGCACGAAGGATTCATCGCGATAGCTCGCCCAGATCTCGCGGATCGCCGCGCGCCAGTCCTCGCGCCCGGCGAGATCGGGGAACCATTCGCGGTCCTCCTCGGTCGGAGCGACGCAGATGCGCTTGATGTCCTCCATCATCGCAAAGCCCAGCGCATAGGGGTTCATGCCGCTGTGATGGGGCGAATCGAAATCGGTCTGGAACACAACGTTGCTGTGGCTGTGCAGGATCTCCAGCAGCGCGCCTTCGGAGATCAGGCCGCGATCATAGAGTTCGTTGACGATGTAATAATGCACGAAGGTCGCGCAGCCCTCGTTCATCAGCTTAGTCTGGCGCTGCGGATAGAAATATTGCGAGACGTTGCGCACGATGCGCAAAAGCTCCCTCTGCCAGGATTTCAGCGTCGGGCTGTTTTTCTCCAGGAAATAAAGCAGGTTCTCCTCGGGCAGACGGTGGCGCAGGCTGCGCTCGGCCGCCTCCAGATCCTCGACCGTCGGTTCCTTGCTCTTGGAGAGGTTCGGCACCGTGCGCCAGAGGTCGCTGTAGGTCGCCTCGGCATTGGCGAGCCGCTCACGCCGCCGCGCCTCATATTCCCCAAGCTTCAGCTTGTTGGCGCGGCGGTAGCGGAACACGCTCTGGTTCTGCAAGGCGTGCGCGGCGTCGAGGATCGACTCCACCGCCTCCTGACCGAATTTCTCCTCGCATTCGGCGACATAACGCTTGGAGAATTCGAGATAGTCGAGAATGCCGCCGGGGTCCGTCCATTGCTGGAACAGATAATTGTTCTTGAAGAAATGATTATGCCCGAAAGCGGCGTGCGCCAGCACCAAAGTCTGCATCGCCATGGAGTTTTCCTCCATGTAATAGCTGATGCAGGGGTTGGAGTTGATGACGATCTCGTAGGCCAGCGCCTGATAGCCCTTGCGATAGAGCATCTCGTCGCGCACGAAACGCTTGCCGAACGACCAGTGCGAATACATCAGCGGCATGCCGACGCTGGAATAGGCGTCCAGCATCTGCTCGGCCGAGATCACCTCGATCTGGTTGGGAAACACGTCGAGCCCGAGATCGTTGAGGGCGATGTCTTGCACCGCCTCATAGACCTTTTGCATCAGCGCGAAATCCCATTCCGCGCCGTCGAACAAAGGTTCGTCGGCGCGGGGGCGGCGCGCGAGATCGTTCATGGCGACGTTCCCTTCTGGCGCTGGCGCGCGAACAATTCGCGGAACACGGGATAGATGTCGGCGGGATTGGAAACCTTGCGCATGGCGAAATTGCGCTCGCGCTCGGTCAATTCGGAATAGCCGCGCCACAGTTCCTTCGAATCGCCGCCGCTCCAATGGGCGGAGATGTCGCGATCGGCGATTTCGATATAGGCGAAATATTGCGTCGTCGGCAGGATCTCGTCCGTCAACAATTCCAGGCAATGCTCGGTGTCGCCGCCGGAATTGTCGCCGTCGGAAGCCTCGGCGCAATAGATGTTCCACTCCCCCGCCGAATAGCGCTTGTCGCGGATCTCGATCATCTGCTCCAGAGCCGACGAGACCACCGTGCCGCCGGTCTCGCGGCCGTAAAAGAACTCGTGCTCGTCGACCTCCTTGGCCTCGTGGGTGTGGCGGATGAACACGACATCGACGCGCTCGTATTTGCGCTTCAGGAACAGGTGCAAAAGGATGAAAAAGCGCTTGGCGAGATCCTTCTCGCGCTCGCCCATCGAGGCCGAGACATCCATCAGGCAGAACATCACCGCCTTGGCGCGCGGCACGACGACCCGCGTGAAGCGGCTGTAGCGCACGTCGATGGGATCGATGAAGGGAATGGCTTTTTGCAGGCGCTTGAGCCGCTTCAACTCCTCCTCGACGCGCGCCTTCTCCTCGTTCAGCGCCTCGCTCTCCGGCAGCAGGGCGATTTCGGCG
>JAJYDD010000066.1 GCA_021777795.1 Pseudomonadota bacterium
CAACGTCTCTTCGGCCTATCTCTCCACCGCACTGCTGCCGGCGGTGCGCCAGGCGCAATCGCAACTCTCCACGCTGGAAACGGAAGCCGCCACTGGGCAGTACGCCGATCTTGGCCTGCAGCTTGGTGGGCAATCGGGATACGAACTGTCTCTTCGCGCGCAGGATGACTTTTTACAGAGCCTGACTTCTTCCAATGGCATAGTTTCAACCAACATGTCGACGGCGCAGACCGCGCTGTCCTCGATCCTTTCGTCAGCGCAATCGGCGGCGCAGAGCTTGACCCAATCTTCAGCAACGACGGGTTCGGGATTGAGGCTGCAAACGCTCGGGCAGACCAATCTCCAACAGTTGATATCGGACGCCAACGCCACTGCCGGAAGCGGCTATGTGTTCGGCGGCCAGAATTCGCAGACGGCGCCGCTCGACGACTATTTCAGCCAGCCCTCCTCAACAGCCAAAGCGGCGATCGACTCGTCCTTTCAATCCTATTTCGGATTCTCGACGAACTCTTCGCAAGTTGCGAACATTACTTCTTCGCAGATGCAGGGCTTTCTTTCCGGGCCGTTCGCGGCCCAGTTCGCAAGCCCGAACTGGGGCAGCAACTGGTCGAATGCGTCCAGCGCCAACACGTCCGCGCAAATCGCCCCGGACGACGTCATCGAGACTTCGACAAACGCCAACACATCCGGGTTTCAGCAACTTGCGCAGGGATACACCATGTTGAGCGAATTCGCGGGCATTGGTCTGGGTTCCGGGGCCCAACAGGCGCTGACGTCGGCAGCCTCCGGCGTCATAAATAGTGGCGTCACGTCCATCACCGCAACCCAGGCGCAGCTTGGCCTCGCACAGAGCCAGGTGACCCAGGCCAATAGCACGATGAGCAGTCAGATGACTTTGCTCCAGACCGAGATCGGACGCAGCGATAATGTCGACGCCGCCGCGATCGCGACGCAACTGACGGCGCTCAGCACGCAATTGGAGACCTCGTATCAGCTTACGGCGCAGATTCACAATTTGAACTTGGCGCAGTATCTACCGGCCTGAGACGGGGTCTTCGCTCATGTACGAATTCGCTTACAACGAGATAGTCGAAGAATCGTCCCAGTCCATGCGGGCTCAGGAGGCGCGCGCTCTCGATCGCGTGCTTGCCTTGCTGCGCGAAGCGCAGGCCTGCGGGCCGCGATCTCGGCAGGGCATAGGCGCGCTCTATCAGTTACGCACGCTGTGGACAGTCTTTCTCGACGACCTTAACGGGGCTGAGAATGGGCTGCCGGCGAGCTTGCGGGCGCGGCTTATCTCCATTGGCATCTGGGTCATCAAGGAGATTGAACGGCTGCGCGGAGGCGAAGTCGTCGATCTCTCTCCTTTGATCGAAATAAACCAGATCATTCGCGACGGATTGAACTGAGGTTGACATGAACATAACCTTGAGAGCAGGCGAGCGGATTTATATCAATGGCGCGGTGTTGCGGGTGGATCGCAAGGCCACGCTCGAACTGATGAACGACGCCACCTTCCTTCTGGAAACGCATGTCATGAAGGCGGAGGACGCGACGACTCCCCTGCGCCAGATCTATTTCGTCGTCCAGATCATGCTTATGGACCCGGCTTCGGCGCGCAATACAGCGGAGCTTGCCACTTCGTTGATCGCCAAAGCTCGCGAGGCATTCGAGCCGGTCCAGATCCAGCGCGGACTCGACAGCGTGCTCGATCTCATCGCCCGCTCTCGCTATTTCGACGCGATGAAGGCGCTTCGTCTCATGTATCCGCTGGAGCAGGCGGAGATGTTTCCCGTGGCTGAGGCCGAGGCCTCCCACGCTGCTTGAACAGGAGTGTCAAATGACCACGCCAGTTTCCTCGGTAGGCGGCGCCTCAACTTCACAGACTTCAAGCGCGTCCGCGACCAGTGCGGTCGCCTCGACCAACACTCTGAGTTATGACGACTTCCTAAATCTGCTGATGACGGAGTTGCAGCATCAGGACCCGACCCAACCGATGGATCCGACCCAGATGGTGTCCCAGCTCGCAACAGTCTCTGAGGTTGGCCAGTCCGTTCAGACCAACCATACGCTCAGCGCCATGCTCACTTCGAGTTCGCTTTCGCAGGCCGAGAGCATGATTGGGCGGACGATCACGGCTTCGGATGGTGGGACCACCGGCGTCGTCAGCTCTGTCACGGTCTCCTCGACCGGCGCCACGGCGACCTTGACCGACGGGAGCCAGGTGTCACTGTCCACGGGCGCGACGGTTCAGTGACGGAAGGCGATGTCCTTGACCTCTTGCAGATGTCGATCTGGATGGTGGTGATTGGCGCCGGTCCCGTCGTGCTCGCCTCGATGGTTGTCGGCGTCGCCATTGCCCTGTTTCAGGCGCTGACGCAGGTCCAGGAGATGTCGTTGACCTTCGTGCCGAAGCTCATGGTGGTGTTTCTGGTCTTCAGCCTGACGGCCTCTTTCATCGGCGCGCAGTTTTATGTCTATACTGAGCGGATCTATGCGCAGATCGCGACCGGGTTCGATCGCTGACGCGGTCCGGTCGACGCATGTCCGGCGCAAGCCTGGCGGCGCAAGTCGAAGTTTCCTTGTCGCGGTGAGGTGAGATTTGTCGGCGACGTCGGTTTCGACGACTGAGGCTCCCAAAGCGCTCAGCGATGTTGGTTTCGCTATCGGCATCGTTATGGTGCTGTGCCTGTTCTTTCTGCCGGTTCCGGCGCTGATGATCGACTTCGGCCTGGCGCTGTCGATCGCGCTCTCCGTCCTCATCCTGATGGTGTCGCTGTGGATCCAGAAGCCGCTGGAATTCTCGGCGTTTCCCACCGTCCTGCTGGTGGCGACGGTGCTGCGGCTGGCGCTCAACATCTCGACGACGCGGCTGATTCTGTCCCACGGCAGTTCCGGCGAGACGGCGGCCGGCTATATCATCGCGGGCTTCGCTCGCCTCGTCATGGGCGGCGATTTCGTCATCGGCATCATCGTGTTCCTGATCCTGGTGACGATCAACTTCCTGGTCATCACCAAAGGCGCGACCCGCATCGCCGAGGTCGGCGCCCGCTTCACCCTCGACGCCATTCCCGGCAAGCAGATGGCGATCGACGCCGATCTCTCGGCCGGCCTCATCGACGAGAAGGTCGCCCAGCAGCGGCGGCGCGAACTCGAGGAGGAAAGCGCCTTTTTCGGCTCGATGGACGGCGCCTCGAAATTCGTGCGCGGTGACGCCATCGCCGGTCTCATCATCCTGGGCGTCAACATTTTCGGCGGCATCGTGATTGGCGTCACGCGCCACGGCATGAGCTTGACGAGCGCCTCCGACGTCTTCACCAAGCTATCGGTCGGCGACGGCCTCGTCTCTCAGATTCCCGCGCTCATCATATCGCTGGCGGCGGGCCTGCTGGTCGCCAAGGGTGGCACGCGCGGTTCGACGGAAAAGGCGGTGTTCGGCCAGCTCGGGCATTATCCGAGCGCGCTGTTCATGGCGGCGTCGCTGATGATTATTCTGGGCGTCATCCCGGGTCTGCCGCTCGTTCCCTTCGCCGCGCTTGGCGGTCTGCTGGGCTTTGTTGGCGTCGCCATCCCCGCCCGCGCGCGCAAAGTGGGGCAAGCCGAAGCGGCGGTGCGCGCCCAGCAGGAGGAGCGCAACCGCGCCGAGGCGCGCACTTCGATCAAGGAGCAGTTGAAGCCGGTCGAGATCGAGCTTTGCTTCTCCAAGGAGCTCGCGGCGACGCTGCTGTCCCAGCACGCCGAGATCGCCAACCGCGTCGCCAAGATGCGGCGCAAGTTCGCGCGCGAATACGGCTTCGTGGTGCCCGAGATTCGCCTCACCGACGAGATCAGTGCGCCGGCGAAATCCTATCAGATAAGATTGCATGGCACGATCGCAGCGACGCAGGAATTGCGCGTCCACGAAGTTCTCGTCGTCGTCGGCGATGGCCGCAGGCCCTCGACGCCGGGCGACGAAATTCGCGAGCCCGCCTTCGGCATGAAGGCGATCTGGATACCGGAATCGCTGGCCGCCGACGCGCGGCGCGAGGGGTTCCGACCGATTGACCCGATTTCGGTGATGCTGACGCATTTGTCAGAAACCATCCACAACAATCTCGCGCGCCTGCTTTCCTATCGCGACATGCGCGGTCTGCTCGATCGTCTGGAGCCCGAATACAAGCGACTGCTCGACGACATCTGCCCTTCGCAGATCTCCCATTCGGGCTTGCTCGCCGTGTTCAAACTGTTGCTGGCCGAGCGCGTGTCGGTCCGCAACCTCAACCTCATCCTGGAGGCGATCGCCGAGATCGCGCCGCATATCCGCCGCCCGGAACAGATCGTCGAGCATGTGCGGGTGCGCATCGCGCCGCAAATTTGCGGGGCGATCCTCGATGGCGGCGTACTCAAGGTGCTGAGACTCGGCAACCGCTGGGACATGGTGTTCCACCAAAGCCTGAAGCGCGACGCCAAGGGCGAGGTCGCCGAATTCGACATCGACCCGCGGCTGATGGAGGAATTCGCCACGCAGGTCTCGGCGGCCATCCGCAAGCGGCTCGAAGAAAAACACATGTTCGCCGTTGTCACTACGGCGGAGACGCGGCCTTTCGTGCGCATGATTATCGAGCGCATGTTCCCGACGCTGCCGGTGCTGAGCCAGCTTGAGATCGCGCGCGGCATCGAGGTGCGCTCGCTGGGCGTCGTGGCGTGAACGGAGAGCTGAGCGGGCCGAAGATCGTCATCGCGACGCTGTTGCTGTTCTGCCGTATCGGCGCTTGCATGATGATCGTGCCCGGCGTCGGCAATTCGCAGATTCCTACGCAGGTGCGCGTGTTCGTGGCGATCGCCTCGACGCTGGCGCTGGCGCCGCTGCTGATCGACCAGGCGCATGTCGATTCGCTCGACCCGATCCCCATGACGCGGCTCATCGTCGGCGAATTGCTGACCGGCGGAGTCATCGGCGTGCTGGCGCGCATGTTCTTCTCGGCGCTGGAGACCTTGGCTTTCGTCACCGCCAGCCTGTTGGCGCTCGCCAACCCCTTCGGCGTCGAGGTGGAGCAGAATCAATCCCTGCCGCCGCTCGCCACCATCGTCACCCTTGGGGCGACGACGATGATCTTCGTGGCGAATTTTCACTGGCAGATCGTCGCCGCGCTCGTCGATTCCTACCACGCCATCCCCTTTGGCTCGGCCTTCGACGCGCGCCGCTCGCTGGTTGAGATCGGCGATGTGCTGGGGCAGTCGTTCCTGGTCGCGATCAGGGTGGCGGCGCCGTTCTTTCTCTATTCGGTCATCGTCAATTTCGCGATGGCGCTCATCAACAGGGTGACGCCGCAGATCGCGATCTTCTTCATCGCCCCGCCGTTCATCGTCGCCGGCGGGGTGGCGCTGCTCTACTTCACGATCCGCGGCCAGATCGCTGAGTTCATGGCGGCGTTTTCGAATTGGCTCGGATCAGGCTGAAGAAGGAGGCGCGAGAATGCGGCGCAAGATCGAACGGCTGGAGCGCATCGAGCGGTTGCGCAAGCGGCTGCATGAATTGTCGGCTTGGCGGCTGGCGGTGGCGACGCAGGAGCGTGAGAAGCTCACTACGGCGCACGGGGAGATGATCGCGGCGCTGGGCGAAGGGCTCATGGCCTATGGGCCGGCGTCGGCGGCGGGCGCGCGGCGCGTGCGCGCCATAGAGCGCGAGTTGGCCGTCGCCGATGTCATCGAGAAGGATTTGGAGAAGCGCACGCTCGACGATGGGCGGCTGGCCAAGCTCGCAGATCGCTATCTCGCGGCGGCGCGCGGGGAATGGCGAGAGGGTCAGGATCGGCGCAGCCTGGAGGAACTGATCGAGGCGACCGTCGCCGCCGACCCAGCCTCGCGCAAGCCGTAGACGCCAAGCTTCCCGCTGATAATCGAAAGCCGCGAGTCCCGGTCATGAGCGAGTCCAGGTTATGAGGGAGTCCAAGTTATGAGTCTTGCGCCTCCGACGGATATCGTTCTTGAGGTTGCGCGCGCGGCCGATCCCAGCCGCGCCGCCGCCGTCGTCGACAAATTAAGGGCGCTGGCCGCGCAAGGCTCGGCCTCGCCGCAGGATTTCGCCGCCGCCCTCGACTCGGCCGCCAGCTCCACGCGGCCGACGCCCCCTGTGCTGCCCTTCGGCGCGCCGGTCTCCCGGGCGCAAAAGGCCGAGACGAAGCTGGAATCCGTGATGCTCGGCGAATTCATCGGCGAGATGCTGCCCAAGGATACGCCGAGCGCCTTCGGCCAGGGCTACGCCGGCGACATGTGGCGCTCGATGCTGGCCGAGCGCGTGGCCGACCAGATCGCCGCGTCCGGGCGGCTCGGCATCGCCTCGCGGCTGTTCGCCGGTCATCCGCTGTCGAGCGGCGCGAAAATGCTGTCGGCGGACTCCATGCGCGGTCCTTCGCAGGCGGCGACGACGCAGGCCAGCGCCAATGCGCTGTCGAGCCCCGCCAGCGCCGATATCGAGCACGGCGCGTTCCTGTTCGGTCAGCCGGCGCCGCTATGAGGGCTCGCCCCCCGTCTTCCGAAGAAAGTCCCCTCCCTTACGTGCTTGTCACCATCGAGCGGCTGAGCGACGCCGTGGAGCGCGAAACCCGCGATCTCGGCGGGCCGGGGCCAGTGGATTATCGCGCCCACAGCCAGCGCAAGAGCCAGGGCCTCATGGAGTTGGGCCGGCTGGGGCCCAATCTTGCGGCGATGCGCGGCCATCCGCGTCTGCGCGCCGCGCTCGGCGATCTCCTGGCCAAGCTCGACGCCAACCAGCGCCTGCTGCACGCGAAATTGCAGGCCGCCCGCACGGTCGCCGAGATCGTCGCCCGTGTCATCTCGGACGGGCAGTCCGACGGCACTTATTCCGATCAGATCTGGCGCGAGAACCGGCGATGATCAAGACTCTGTTCGTCGCGGTCTGGACCGCGGCGGTGCTGGCGGGGGCGAGCTACGGCGCCTCCTATGTGATGAAGATGCAGGCGGCCAAACCCGCCGAGAAGGCGCAGGCCGCAGCCTTCGAGACGCGCAAAAGCCGCGAACTCAACGTGCCGATCATCCGCGACGGCGGGGTGAAGGGTTATGTGGTCGTGCAACTCAACTATGTCGTCGATCTCGCAATCGCCAAGACGCTGCCGACGCCGCCGGAACCCTTCGTCATTGATGAGACATTTCAATACATCTACGGCGACGACAAGATCGACTTCCGCCATCTCGACCGCGTCGACATCGGCGCGATGACGGAGGCGCTCATTCAGCGCGTCAATACGCGGATGCGGGCCAATGTCATCACCGACATGGGCGTCGCCGAATTCTATTTCCTCGTCAACAGCGATGGCTCCAAGGCCAAGCCCTGACGCCATCGACGCTCATTGCGTGGCTAGACGATTTCGCCGATATGCAAAACCCGGGCTGCGATCGCTTCTCGTATCGCAGCCGGGTTGAGACTTCCTGTCCCGCGCCTATGCGGACGCTATGTATTCCCTGAGCGAATCGCGCTCGTGGTGCAGGGCGTCGACGTGGTGTTTGACGATGTCGCCGATGGAGACGATGCCGGCCAGCCGCCCGTCCTCGACCACCGGCAGGTGGCGGAAGCGGCCTTCGGTCATCAGCCGCATCAGTTCGTCGATGTCGGCGTCCTCGCTGACCGTCGTCGGATTGGCGGTCATGTGGCGGGAGACTGGCGCGTTCAGCGCCTCGTCGCCGTCGGCGCCGACGGCGCGCACGATGTCGCGTTCCGACAGGATGCCGAGCACGGCGCCGGCGGCGTCGGCGACCACGATGGCGCCGACGCGCCGACGCCCCAGCACCCCGGCGGCCTCGCGCAAGGTGTGATGCGGACGTGTCGTCAACACGTCGTTGCCTTTCTGTTTTAGGATCTGGGCGACGTTCATAAGAACCTCCCGTATGTTCGGCCTTTCCCCGCAGCCGTTATTCGCTCAGGATGCGCCCGTCCGGCGCGCCGATCAAGGGGCGTCTTGCCGGATGTGAACTTCGGGCGGAGACTCGCAATGGGAGACAAGACGCTGCTCATCACCGGGGCCTCGCGCGGCATCGGCCGCGCCGCCGCGCTGATGGCGGCCAAGGAGGGCTGGCGCGTCGCGGTCAATTATGCGCGAGACGAGGCGGCGGCGGCCGAGGTCGTCGCCGCGATCACGCGCGAAGGCGGCGCGGCGATGGCGCTGAAGGGCGACGTCGCCGACGAATCGGAGCTTGTCGCGGTGTTCGAGGGCGCGGCGAAGCTCGGGCCGCTCGGCGGCGTCGTCGTCAACGCCGGAATCGTCGCGCCGACTGCGCGGCTCACCGAGATGTCGGGCGAGCGGATGAAGCGCGTCTTCGACGTCAACGTGTTCGGCTCCTATCTCACGGCGCGCGAGGCGGCGCGACGGCTCTCGACCCGGCTCGGCGGCCCCGGCGGGTCGATCGTCGTCGTCTCCTCGGCCGCCGCGCGGCTCGGCTCGCCCAATCTCTATGTCGATTACGCGGGCGCGAAGGCCGCGCTCGACACGCTGGTCAAGGGGTTATCCATCGAGCTTGGCGACGAGGGCGTGCGCGTCAATGGCGTGCGGCCGGGGCTGATCGACACCGACATTCACGCTAGCGGCGGCGAACCGACCCGCGCCTTCACGCTTGGCGCCAGCGCGCCGATGCGCCGTCCCGGCCGGCCGGAGGAGGTCGCGGCCGGGATCGTCTGGCTGTTGAGCGAGGCGGCGTCCTATGTGACAGGGGCGCTGCTCGACGTCTCCGGCGGGCGCTAGATCGGGAGGAACCATGTATCGGGAGAAATTCGACCTCAGCGGCTCGCGCGCCGTCATCACCGGCGGCGGGCGCGGCATCGGGCTCGCCTGCGCCGAGGCGCTGGCGGAGCATGGCGCGGCCGTCGTGCTGTGCGACATCGACGCGGGCGTGCTGGAATCGGGCCGCGCCGCGCTCGCCGCCAAGGGTTTTTCGGCCGAGACGCACCGGCTCGACATCACCAAATCCGCCGACGTGGAGGCGCTCGCGACCGCCCTCAACGCCAAAGGGCCGGTCGATATCCTCATCGCCAACGCCGGCATCGCCATGCCCGACAAGCCCGCCGAGGCGACGCCGGACGAGGATTGGTTGCGCATGCTCGACGTCAATCTCAACGGCATGTTCTGGTGCTGCCGCGCCTTCGGCCGCGCCATGCTCGAACGCGGCCGAGGGGCGATTGTGACCATCGGCTCGATGTCGGGCATCATCGCCAACAAGCCGCAGCGCCAGACCCATTACAACACCTCGAAAGCCGCCGTGCATCACATGACCCGCAGCCTCGGCGCGGAATGGGCGGCGCGCGGCGTGCGCATCAATTCCATCGCGCCGACCTATATCGAGACCGCGATGACCCGCGACAGCGCGCAAGACCCGGCGATGCTGGCGACCTGGATGGAGTTCACGCCGATGGGCCGCATGGGCAAGCCCGAGGAGATCGCCGCCATCGCGCTGTTCCTGGCCGCGCCCGCCTCCAGCGTGATGACCGGCGCCGTCGTGTCGGCGGACGCCGGCTACACGGCTTGGTGAGATCGCGCGAATTAGGGTTAAATGCGCGTCAATCGGGAAAGCCCGCGCTAACGGCTTGCAAAGCCCCGCACGCCGACCGTAAACATTCATACATCAAATGAATACAGACGGTCGGGATACGGAGGCCAAGGCATGCTCGACAAGCTGATGCGGGATAAAATGAATGGCGCCCAGTTGACGCCGGCTCCAATCAAAAAGGAGTGGATCGAAGGCGGCGATCCACAAGCGCGGCTTGCTATTCTAGCCTATTCCGACGACCGCGCGACCTCGACCATTTTGTGGGAATGCAGCGCCGGCCGCTTCACCTGGCGCTACAATTGCGACGAGACGATCTATTTCCTCGACGGCGAGGTGTCGATCTCCGTTGCGGGCGGCCCGGCGCGCACTTATGGCGCCGGCGACACCGTTCATTTCTCGCGTGGCGCGGTCGCCACTTGGCAGGTGACGGGCTTCATCCGCAAAGTGGCGTTCTGCCGCAGCCCGCCGCCGCGCTTGTTCATCGCCGCGCGCCTCCTCGCCCGCGCGGCCTATCATCGCCTGCGCGGCCGGCGCGACGCGCTGACCGCCGCGCCCGCCTTCGGCTGAGACGTCAGGCGCCCGCCCGGCGCGTCATCGACAGGCCGTAATAGACGAGGCCGCCGATGGCGACGCCGAAGAACCAGCCATAGACGCCCCACCACGAGGGCAGCCAATGGGTGAAGTTCGGCAGGATCGAGGAGAACAGCGCCCCGATCAAAGCCGCGACGACCGCCCTGGGGTTCCAGCCGCCGGAATAGGCGAATTCGCCGTTCTCGTCATAGAGCGCCGCGACATCGACGACACCTTTGCGGATCAGGTAATAGTCGGTGAGGATGACGCCGAGCAGCGGCCCCATCGTCGCGCCGATCATGCCGACGAAACCCGCCGCACTCCCTTCCCAGGGCGCGAACGGATAGAGCGCCAGCGCGATGAGCGCCGCGATATAGCCGCCGCGCTTGAAGTTGATCTTCGAGGGGAACACGTTGGCGAAATCGAACGCCGGCGAGACGAAATTCGCCACCACGTTGATGCCGAGCGTCGCCACCGCGAAGGTCAGCGCCGCGATGAGCGCCAGCACCCAGGAATCAAAGCGCGCCGAGATCTCGTCGGGATGCAGCAGCGCCTCATGGTAGACGGCGAAAGCCGAGGTGGTGGTGATCCCGGCGACCAGCGAGAACAGGATCAGGTTGACCGGCAGGCCCCAGAGATTGCCGGTGAGGACGGCGCGCTTGTTGGGCGCATAGCGCGAGAAGTCGCAGAAGTTGAGATAGAGCGCGGCGAAATAGGTGATCCATGTCGCCGCCACCGCCGCCAGCGCCGCGAATGATCCGGGTTCCCCGGGAACGCCGGCCTCCGCCGTCTTTTTCATCAACACATCGCGCGGAATGTCGCCGCCGAAGGAGATGCCGCCGGCCTTGATCGTCAGCGCGACGGCGAGAATGAGCATCATCACCCACACCGCCGGCCCCGCCCAATCCTGGAACTTGCGCACCGTCTCCATGCCGCGCTGGATGATGAGCAGTTGCAGCGCCCAGACGATGACGAACATGATGACTTCGAGCGTCGAATGGCCGAGCAGATGCGAGTTGTGGTTGAAGGCGGCCATCGCGGGGTTGCGTGTCAGCAGCGCCACCAGCGCGCCAGAGGCCGCGCTCGTCTGCGCGCCGTACCAGAAGCAGGCGACGATGGCGCGCACGAGGGCCGGCAGATTGGCGCCGAACGTGCCAAAGGAAGCGCGCGCCAGCACCGGATAAGGCACGCCCGTCTTGACCCCGGCAAAGCCGACAAGGTTCATCAGCAGGAAGATGACCAGCGACCCCGCGCCAATGGCGATGATGAAGTTCAGTAGATTGCCGCAGATGAGAAACAGGCTGGCGGCGAGGTAATAGCCCCAGAGGCTGTGCACGTCCGACGTCCAGACGTTGAAAATGCTGAACGGGCCCCAGTTGCGCACCTGCGCCGGCGCCAAATCCTCGTTGTACAAACGCGGCGACGCGTTCCCCATCGACATGCTGTCTCCCCCCGATTCTCGCTGCGTTTTGCACAGAAGATGTGCAGCGACCTTGGCGCACAAATAGGCGCCGAACAAGATCGCCGGCGCCGGCGCGACAAATAAAGTTGTCATGACGGCATGACACCGCGCGCTTGCGCCGATGCGCCGGGCGGGGCAATTTGCAGCGGGGGAGCAGCCATGTCGGACATCTTGGAATCGAGCGCCGTCGATCTCACGCGCGCCATCGCCAGCCGGCGCCTGTCGGCGGCGGACCTCATGGCGGCGACGCTGGACCGCATCGCGGCTTTCAACCCGCGCCACAACGCCATCGTCGCCCTGCGCCCGCGCGAGGAATTGATGGCTGAGGCGCAAGCCGCCGACGCTGGCGACATCGGCGGCCCCTTGCACGGCCTGCCGATGGCGGTGAAGGATCTCGAAGACGTCGCCGGCCTGCCGACCCGCAAGGGCTCGGCGGTGACGAGCCCGGCGCCGGTCGCCGCCGACAGCCTGATGGTCTCGCGATTGCGCGCGGCGGGCGCCATCTTCATCGGCAAGACCAATGTGCCGGAATTCGCGCTTGGCTCCTATTCGCGCAACCCCGTCTATGGAATCACCCGCAACGCCTATGACGAGCGGCTGAGCGCGGGCGGCTCCTCGGCGGGCGCGGCGGCGGCGCTGGCCTTGCGCATGGTGGCGCTGGCCGACGGCTCCGATTATGGCGGCTCGCTGCGCAACCCCGCCGGCTGGAACAATGTCTACGGCTTCCGCCCGAGTTATGGCCGCGTCCCCAAAGCCGATCTCGACGTGTGGACGCCGACGCTCGGCGTGCTCGGCCCGATGGCGCGCAGCGTCGAGGATCTGGCGCTGCTGCTCTCCGTACAAGCGGGCTTTGCGGCTGCCGCGCCGCTGTCGCTGCCCGGAGACGGCGCCGCCTTCCACCCTGCCCCGCCGCCGAAGGCCAAGGGCCTGCGCATCGCCTGGGTCGGCGATTTCGGCGGCGAGATTCCGTTCGATCCCGGCGTGATGGGGCTTGCCCGCTCGGCGATGCGCGTGTTCGAGGATCTGGGCGCGACGGTCGAGGAGGCGCGGCCGGATTTCGCGTTTGCGCCGCTGTGGCGCGCCTTCCTGACGCTGCGCTATTGGCACAACGCCTCGTTGCTGCCGTTGTACGAAAACCCCGAGACGCGCGCGCAACTGCCGCAAACCGCGATCTACGAGATCGAGAACGGTCTGAAGCTCACCGCCTACGACGTCGCCGCCGCCTCGCAATCCCGCACGCTCTGGCACAACGCGCTCGCCCGTTTCCACGAGCGTTACGATTTCTGGGCGCTGCCGACGGCGCAATGCTTCGCGTTCCCGGCGGAGTCTCGCGGGGCCATGCAGATCGGCGGCAAGGCAATGTCGACCTATCACGAGTGGATGCAATGCGTGATCCCGGCGACGCTGGCCGGCGCGCCAGTCGCCGCCCTGCCCGCCGGCTTCGACGCTGAGGGCCGCGCGATGGGCGTGCAACTCGTCGGCCGCGTGCAGGACGAGATGGGCCTGTTGGCGCTGGCGCGCGCCTATGACGAGGCGACGCGCTGGCCCTATCGCCGCCCGCCCGACGCGCTGAGCGCT
>JAJYDD010000067.1 GCA_021777795.1 Pseudomonadota bacterium
ATACGGCCTGTTCCGCCGACCCGGCGACGTGCATGTGCATTTCTTCGGCACGGCGACGCTGTCGTTCTCGGACGGGATCAAGCCGGAAAAGGGCGATGTGTTCGAGATAGAAGCCGAGCCCTTCGGCCTGCCGTTGCGCAACCGCCTGACCATCGCCAAGGCGGCCAAGGCGAAGGTGACCGCGCTCTAAGCAGACTTTCGTTGGAAGGCCAACGAAAGTCTTCTTAGCCTTTTGTTTTTGCAGGATTTTGTCCAAAAACCGGGGCCGCTTTTTGGAAATCCTGCTTAGGCGCCGGCGCGCCGCCTGAGCGCCGTCGAGGACGCGCTCGACCGCGGCCCATGCAGGAATATCCAGGCCGGCGGCTTCATATAGGCCAGCCGCGCCGCCTCGCGCTCGGGCAGGCGCCAGCGCCCCAAAGCCTGGGCGGCGCGGCTCGACAGCGCCGCGAAACTCGCCCCCGGCCGGTCCACCACCAGGATCGGGACCATCGCGGCGATCTCGCGCCATTCGCGCCAGCGGTGGAACTGGGCGAGATTGTCGGCCCCCATGATCCAGACGAAGCGCGCCCCCGACGCGCGGCGCTTGAGAAAGCGCAGCGCATCGGCGGTGTAGCGCGAGCCGATTTCGCTCTCAAAGCCCGTGACGGCGATGCGGGGATCGTCGATGAGCGCCTGCGCGGCCTCGACGCGCACGCGCAAGGCCGCGAGATCGGCGGCGTTTTTCAAAGGATTGCCGGGGGTGGCCAGCCACCACACTTGAGACAAGCCCAGCCGCGTCAGCGCCAGCCGCGAGGCGAGCAGATGTCCGCTGTGGGGCGGATTGAACGACCCGCCGAGCAGCCCGATGGTTTCGCCGGCCGCGAAGGGCGGCAGGCGCGCGTAACCCCCCTCGCGCCGCATAGGCCCCCCAACGGGCGGCTAGAGAATTAGACCAGCACGCCGTGGCAGTGCTTGAACTTCTTGCCGGAGCCGCACGGGCAGGGCTCGTTGCGGCCGATGCGGCCCCAGGTCTTGGGGTCGTCGGGGTCGCGGTCCTCGGCGGCGGTCGGCGGCTCCTCATAGGCGGAGGTGGCCGCCGAGAAGGCGGCGTTGATCGGCTCGGAGATCGCGCCGAGGTCAGCCTCGTTGAAGCCGCTGAGCGGATCGAGATGCTGGAGCTGCATCTCCGGCGCCGTCTCCGGCGGCGGCTGGAAGCGCACCTCGATGCGCATCATCTGCGCGATCACCGCCTCGTGCCATTGCGCGATGAGATTGCGGAACAGGTCGAACGCCTCGGATTTGTATTCGTTCAGCGGGTCGCGCTGCGCCATGCCGCGCCAGCCGATCACCTGCCGAAGGTGATCGAGCGTGACGAGATGGTCGCGCCAGAGATGGTCGAGCGTTTGCAGGATGACCTGCTTTTCGATGTAGCGCATCGCGTCGGGCGAGTTGCGCTCGACGCGCTCCGCATAAGCCTCGTCCGTCGCCTTGTGCAGGCGCTCGGACATTTCCTCGTCGGCGATGCCCTCTTCCTTGGCCCAGGCGGCGACCGGCAGGTCGAGGTTGAGCTTGGTCGAAACCTCCTCCTGAAGACCGGCGATGTCCCAGGCTTCCGGATAGGCGTCGGCGGGGATATGTTTGGTCACGATGTCGTCGATGACGCCGGCGCGCATGTCGGCGATGATCGGCTCCAGACTTTCTTCCGCCATCATCTTGCGCCGGTCCTCGAAGATGACCTTGCGCTGGTCGTTCATCACGTTGTCGAACTTGAGAATGTTCTTGCGGATGTCGAAGTTGCGCGCCTCGACCTTCTGTTGCGCCTTTTCCAGCGCCTTGTTGATCCAGGGATGGACGATCGCCTCGTCCTCCTTGAGGCCAAGGCGGCGCAGCATCGTATCCATGCGCTCGGAGCCGAAGATGCGCATGAGATCGTCCTGCAACGACAGGAAGAATTTGGAGCGGCCGGGGTCGCCCTGACGCCCGGCGCGGCCGCGCAATTGGTTGTCGATGCGCCGGCTCTCGTGACGCTCGGTGCCGATGATGTAGAGGCCGCCGGCTTCAATCGCCTTTTTCTTGAAATCGTCGATCTCGGCGCGAATCTCGGCCTCCTTGGCCGCTCGCACGTCCTGCGAGGCGTCGGGATCGACCTCCTGCGCCAGTCGCATTTCGAGGTTGCCGCCGAGCTGGATGTCGGTGCCGCGGCCTGCCATGTTGGTGGCGATGGTGATCGCGCCCGGCACGCCGGCCTCGGCGACGATGAACGCCTCCTGCTCGTGGAAGCGGGCGTTGAGGATGGCGAAGTTCTTCGACGGCCGCCCGGCGCGGGCGGCGTCATAGAGCGGCTTCAGCGCGTTCTGGGCGGAGAAGTCGATGCGCTGGTAGCCGCTGCGCTCCAGGAATTCGCCGAGCTGCTCGGATTTCTCGATCGACGTCGTGCCGACCAGCATCGGCTGCAAACGCTCGGCCGCGCCCTCGATCTCGCGCACCACCGCCTTCAGCTTTTCCTCGGCCGTCCGATAGACCTCGTCGTCCTCATCGAGGCGAGAAATCGGGCGATGGGTCGGAATCTCGACGACGGTGAGCTTGTAGATTTCCATGAACTCGTCGGCCTCGGTCAGCGCCGTGCCGGTCATGCCCGCCAGTTTGTCGTAGAGGCGGAAATAGTTCTGGAAGGTGATCGAGGCCAGCGTCACGTTCTCGGGCTGGACCGTCACATGCTCGCGCGCCTCCAGCGCCTGATGCAGCCCTTCCGAAAAGCGCCGTCCGGGCATCATGCGGCCGGTGAACTCGTCGATGATGACGACTTCGTCGTTGCGCACGATGTAATCCTTGTCGCGCTGAAATAGCTTGTGGGCGCGAAGGGCTTGATTGACGTGATGCACCAGCGTCGCGTTGGCGGCCTCGTAGAGCGCGCCTTCCTTCAGCGCGCCGATCTCGCGCAGCAGCGCCTCGGTATGCTCATTGCCGGCTTCGGTCAGGTTGACCGTGCGCTGCTTCTCGTCGATCTCGAAATCGCCGGCGACCAGCCTGGGGATGATGGTGTCGACGGCGGCGTAGAGGCCGGAGCGATCCTCCGAGGGGCCGGAGATGATGAGCGGCGTGCGCGCCTCGTCGACCAGGATCGAATCAACCTCGTCGACGATGGCGAAGGCGTGGCCGCGCTGGACCATCTGCCCCATCTCGTATTTCATGTTGTCGCGCAGATAGTCGAAGCCGAATTCGTTGTTGGTTCCATAGGTTATGTCGGCCGCATAAGCGGCGCGGCGCTCCTCGTCGTCGAGCCCGTGCACGATGACGCCGAAGCTGAGACCAAGGAAATTGTAAACGCGGCCCATCCAGGCGGCGTCGCGGCTGGCCAGATAGTCGTTGACGGTGACGACATGGACGCCGCGCCCGGCCAGCGCATTGAGATAGACCGGCAGCGTGGCGACAAGGGTTTTGCCCTCGCCGGTGCGCATCTCGGCGATGGCGCCCTCGTGCAGCACCATGCCGCCGATCAATTGTACGTCAAAATGGCGCTGGCCGAGCGCGCGCTTGGCCGCCTCGCGCACGGTGGCGAAGGCGGGCACGAGGAGGTCGTCGAGCGTTTTGCCGGCGGCGAGTTCGGCGCGAAATTCGTTCGTCTTTTCACGCAGTTGTTCGTCGCTGAGGGCGGCGAACTGCGGCTCGATGGCGTTGATCGCCTCGACCTTGGGGCGATAGGCCTTCAGCCGGCGGTCATTGGCCGTTCCGAACACCTTCTTGAGAACCGAGCCCAGCATGAACGACCCTTCCGCCCCCGGGTCAGGAGGCCAAAACGCCTGGATTTGGGCGCATATTCACGTTCCCGCGCGCGCCGTCCCGAGGCGGCCCCGAGATAGGCAGGCGGTCGCCCCTTGTCAACGAAAGCGCCGGTCGGCGCGCACGTTAATCATAGGGAAGCGGCGCCGCAGAGGCGGCTTGCAAAACGATTTCCCCATTCTTAAACTTTCTTAAACCTAGATTGCGGAGCGGTGTGCGGAGTTACGTGCGCCGATTGGAAAATGAGCGCGTTGATCTCGCAGATTGTCTCGAAACTGGTGCGTGTCGGTTGCTTGAGGGTCGAATTCGCCGACGGGAGAGTGGAGCGATACGGAGACGGTAGCGGACCCGAGATCGGGGTTCGCTTCGCGGATCGGCGTGCGGTGTGGGACCTGATGCGCGACCCGGAGCTTACCTTCGGCGAGCTTTATATGAATGGCCGCCTGGAACTGACCAAGGGCGACCTCTATGACCTGATGGCGCTCGGCGCGGCCAACCTTCCCAAGACAGAAAACGTCGCTTGGCTCAAGCTTCTCGGCAAGTGGCGCGAGCGGTTCAATTTCTGGCGGCAGCGCAACGACCGGTTGCGGGCGCGCATCAACATCAAGTCGCATTACGATCTCGACCATCGCCTTTACGACCTCTTCCTCGACGCCGACCGGCAATATTCCTGCGCCTATTTCGAGCATCCGGACCAGACGCTCGATGAGGCGCAGCTCGCCAAGAAGCGGCATATCGCGGCCAAGATGCTGGTGGATGAGCGCCATCGGGTGCTCGACATCGGCTGCGGCTTCGGCGGCATGGGTCTTTACCTCGCCCGCCAGGCCGGCGCGCGCGTCGTCGGCGTGACGTTGAGCGAGGAGCAGCACGCCATCGCGCAGGGGCGGGCGCAGGAAGCGGGGCTCGCCGCCCGCGCCGATTTCCGCTTGCAGGATTATCGCGACGTCGAGGGGCCGTTCGACCGCATCGTCTCGGTGGGCATGTTCGAGCACGTGGGTCTGGCGCGGTTCGATGAATATTTCAGCCACGTCAAGCGCTTGCTTGCCGACGACGGCGTCATGCTGCTGCACGCCATCGGACGCTCCACCGGCGCCGGCTACACCAATCCCTGGATCGACAAATACATCTTTCCCGGCGGCTATATTCCCGCCGTTTCGGAAGTCCTGCAAGCGATAGAGCGCCAGGGCCTGTTCGTCACCGATATGGAAATGCTGCGCCTGCATTACGCCGACACGCTGAAGGCTTGGCGCGAGCGCTTCAACGCCCGCCGAGAGGAGGCGCGCGCGCTCTACGACGAGCGCTTCTGCCGCATGTGGGATTTCTACCTCGCCGGGGCCGAAGCCTCGTTCCGCGTCTCCGGCAACATGATCTTCCAGATACAGATCACCAAGCGCCAGGGCGTGACGCCGCTGACGCGCGATTACATCGGCCGGCGCGAGGAGGCGTTGCGGCGCCAGGAATCGCCGACGGCGATCCCGCGCCGGCAGAGCGCTTAAGCGGACGCATTAGAACAGCGAAAGCTGCTGAACACCCTCGGCCCGTACGAGCGGCGGCGTGAACAGATCGGTGCGCAGGACATGCGCCTTCTCGGCGAAACCGAGCTTGCGCGCCGCGATCTCGAAGCGGCGGCCGATCATCCAGGCGTAGGGGCCGGAGCCCGCCATGCGTCGCCCCCACTGCGATTCGTAATCCTTGCCGCCATGCATGGATTGCGTGAGCGACAAAGTGTGCTTGAGCTTGTCGGGGAAATGGACGGCAAGCCATTCGCGGAACAATTCGCGCAGCTCCAGCGGCAGCCGCAGCGTCACATAGCCGGCCTCGCGCGCGCCGGCCGCATAGGCGCGGGTGAGGATTTTTTCGATCTCGCCGTCGTTGATCGCCGGAACGATCGGCGCGGCGAGCACGCCGACGGGCACGCCGGCCGCCGCGAGGCGGGCGATGGCGTCGAGCCGGCGCTCCGGCGTCGGCGCGCGCGGCTCCATGCGGCGGGCGAGGTCGCGCTCCAGGGTCGTCACCGAGACATAAACCTTCGCCAGCCCCTTAGCGGCCATCGGGGCCAGGAGATCGAGATCGCGCACGACGAGGTTGGATTTGGTGACGATGCCGACCGGGTGATTGGCGCGCGCCAAAACTTCGAGCACCGAGCGTGTGATGCGATATTGGCGCTCGATCGGCTGATAGGGGTCGGTGTTGGCGCCCAGTGCGATCACCGCCGGGCGGTATTTCGGCGCGGCCAATTCTTTTTCCAGCAGCGCCGCCGCATTCTCCTTAACGAACAGCTTGGTCTCGAAATCGAGCCCGGCGGAAAGCCCCATATAGGCGTGGGTCGGACGCGCGAAGCAATAGGCGCAGCCGTGCTCGCAGCCGCGATAGGGATTTATCGAGCGGTCGAACGAGATGTCCGGCGATTCGTTGCGGGTGATGATCGTGCGCGGCCGTTCGAGGATGACCTCGGTCGGCAGCGGCGCAACCTCGTCGGCCGTCCATCCGTCGTCGAAGGCGTCGCGGCTCTTGGCCTCGAAACGGCCGCTGGCGTTGGACGGCGCGCCGCGGCCGCGCCTGGAATCGGCGGGCGCCAACCGGTCGGCGAATTTCGCCCCGAGTTCGCGCGCCACCGTCACGCGCTGGCGTGCGTCCGTCGGCTGCGAGGAAGCGGCTTGTTGCAAAGAAGCGGCGCGCATCGGCGGTTCTCCAGAACAAAAAGAGAACATCGAGATAAGATGCTGCGCGCGACTCGTCAAGTGCGCCCCGTCGGCGGCGAAACGACGGCCTAGACCTTGCGTCGCGCCTAATTCAACATTTCGCCAATGTTTTGACCATGTTGCGCGTCAAGCGCGGCGCAGCTATAGAGACCCGGTCGTCGCAAGAGCGAAATGAGCGAAGTTTACCAGCGTTATCTTCCGCCCGACCCCAGCGGGCTGCCCGTTGCGGCGCCTTCGCAGCTTTGGCGCCGCGCGGTCGCGCTGGCGGGAGACGTGCGCGCGCAATTCATCGCTCTGGTGGTGGCGCCGACGATTGTGGCGAGCCTCTACTACGGCCTGCTCGCCGCGCCGCAATATGTATCGACGACCGAATATGTCGTGCGCGGGGTCGACGCCCATCATGCCTCGGGGCTGGCGTCCCTGCTCAACACTTTCGGCGTCTCGCGCGCCGCCGACGAGACCTCCGCGATCGAAAGCTTTCTCAAATCGCGCGACGTGCTGGAGCACATCAATTCCCATATCGACGTGCGTGCGATCTATGGATCGCCCGCGGCGGACTGGTTTTCCCGGTTTCCGCGCTTCTGGGAGCGTGATTCGTTCGAAAACCTGTTCGCCTACACCCGATCCTTCCTCACCGTGACGCAGGATGCGGCGAGCGGCGTCACCCGGCTCGACGTGGCCGCCTTCGATCCCCGTTCCGCCCAGGCGCTCGCCACCGCCATGCTGGCGGCGGCCGGCGAGATGGCCAACAGTCTCAACGCGCGCGCCCAGTCCGACACGGTCGACGACGCCAAGAGCGAACTGCGCGAGGCGCGCGACGACGTGGTCAAGATCCAGGGCGATCTCACCGCCTTTCGCAACAACGCGTTGCTCGTCGATCCCCTGGCCTTCGCCGGCGCGATGTTGAAGGACATCGGCGCGCTCTCGCTCCAGCGTTCGCAGGCCCAGACGCGAATCGCCGAGGCCGAGCGACTGTCGCCCAACAATCCTTCCCTGGAGTCGCTGAAGGTCAACGCCGGCGCCCTCGACAAGAAGGTCGACGAGGAGCGGGCCAAGCTCGCCGGCAGCAGCACGGCGCTGGCCGGCAAGGTCGCCGGCTACGAGCGGCTGACGCTTATGCGCGGTCTCGCCGAAAAGCGTTATGGCGCGGCGCTATTGTCCCTGCAAACGGCCGAGGCCGAGGCGCAGCGCAAGCGCGTGTATATCGAGCAGATCGTCAAGCCGAACCTGCCCGACGAGGCGACGGAGCCGCAGCGTCTGCGCAACGTGCTCTCGGCCTTCGTCGTCGGCTTCATGGCGTTCTCGCTGCTGTGGATCCTCAGCGTCGGCTCGAAGGATCACGCCCAATGAAAACCGCGGACGGAGGGGACGCGCGCCGATGATCGCCGATCCCCCGCGCATCAACGAGATCGAGCTGGAGCCCGTCCATTCCAAGGGCGAACTGGTCGTCGACAATTGGTGGCAACCCGAAAAGACCCAGGCGCCCGAGCCGTTGCTTCGCCGCTACGGCCTGGAGATCTTCGCTCTGGCGCTGCCGATCGCTGTGGCCGCTGTCTACCTGCTGCTGATCGCCGCGCCGCGCTATGTCTCGGAATCCGATTTCATGGTGCGCACGGTCGCCTCCAGCGACATGGGCAATCTGGCGACGCTGCTGACCGATCAGAAGGTCACCCGCGCCAGCGACGAGACTTATGCGGTCAGCGAATATCTCACCTCGCGCGACGCGGTCGACAAGCTGGTGCGCGACGACGGCCTGGCGAGCATCCTGTCGCGGCCGCAGGGCGATTTCATCAACCGTTTCCCGAATTTCTTCACTCGCGACACGCGCGAGCAGCTCTATCTCCATTTCCAGAATTTCGTCGATCTGAAGATCAACAGCGACAGCGGAATCGCGCAACTGCGCACCATCGCCTTCACGCCGCAGGACGCCAAGGCGCTCAACAAGGCGATGTTGCGCAACGCCGAGGCCTTCGTCAACCGCCTCAACGCGCGCATCTTCAATGATTCGCTGGCCGTCGCGGCGCATGACGTCGAGGAGCAGAAAGCCAAATTCACCGAGATCGAGGCCCGCCTCACCGCCTACCGCAACGCCGAGAATGTGCTCGACCCCAACAAGGAGGTCGCCGACACGCTGACCCGTATCGGAACGCTGATGACGCGGCTGTCGAACGCCGAGAGCGACCTCGCCCAGAAGACGACGCTCGCCCCGCGCGCGCCGCAACTCGGCGCGCTCAACAGCCAGGTCGACGCGCTGCGAGATCAGATCGCCGAGGAGCGCCAGCGAATGGCCGGCAAGCAGAATTCGCTGTCGGACAAGTTCGCCGAGTTCGATCGCATCATGCTCGACCGGACGCTGGCCTCCAAGCAACTGGAATCCGCGTTGGCCGAATACGACAGCGCGCGCCAGGATCTGGCGCGCCAGCATTTCTATTTGCAGACCGTCGTCGATCCCGATTCGCCCGATCAGGCCAGCCAGCCGCGCCGGCTGCTCTCCCTATTGGCCGTCGTCGCGATCAGCGTCGGCGTCTATTCGGTCCTGCGCGCGCTGTTGAAGAATGTGCGCGAGCACCTTCCGTGAATCTTCCGGCCCGCATCGCCCGCAACTGGCTGCGTCGGACGCCGCAGGTCGAGGATCTCGGCGTGCGGCCGGAACCTTCGGCCAACCCGCACGGGCCGCGCAGGATAGAGATGCGCGGCATCGTCAAGGAATACCACACCGCCGTCGGCGTGCGCCGCGTGCTCGACGGCATCTCCTTCGACATCGCCCAGGGCGAGAAGATCGCCGTGCTCGGCAAGAACGGCGCTGGCAAATCGACCTTGGTCAAGATCATCGGCGGCGTCGAGGAGCCCACCGGGGGCCATATCGCGCGCGATCTCTTCATGTCCTGGCCGATCGCCTTCGCTGGCGGCTTCGAGGCGACGATGAGCGGGCTCGACAATATCCGCTTCATCGCCCGCCTCTATGGCGTGCCGATTCAGGATGCGGTGGCGTTCGTCGATGATTTCGCCGAACTGGGGCGGCTGCTCTATCTGCCGGTCAAGACCTATTCCTCGGGCATGCGCGCGCGTCTGGCGTTCGGATTGACGCTCGCCGTCGATTTCGAGTGTTTCCTCATCGACGAGGTGATCTCTGTCGGCGACGCCCGCTTTCAGCAGAAATGCTATGAGGCGCTGTTCGTGCGTCGCAAACATTGCGCGATGATCCTCGTCAGTCATGACACCAACATCATCAGGCAATATTGCAACAAGGCGCTGATCCTGAAATCCGGGCGTGGCCGCGTGCTCGAAGACGTGGAATTCGCGCTTCAGATATACAATACCCTGTGAATTCTCTTCTCTATGATCTGACGCATTTGTCGCACCGCGCCGAGATCGGCGCGCCGTCGGGCATCGATCGCGTCGACCTGATGTATGCGCGCGCGTTGGCGAACTCTCCGCGTCTGGCTGGCGCCGTGCATTATGGCGTCAGCCGGCCGAGCCTGCTCGAACCCTCGGAACTCGGCGCGGTCGTGGCGCGCGCGCAGCAGCGCTGGCGCGGGCAGGCGCAGGCCGATCCCGGCTTCGCCCGGCTGCGCGGCTTTCTGGTCGGCGCCGATGACGACACGCCCGCGCCCCCGGCCACGTCGGCCTGGCGGCGCGAACTCATCCGACGCGCCCGCATCGGCCGCTATAAGCTCAAGTCGCGGCGCGAGGCGCCGCAGGGCGCGGTCTATCTCAACATCGCCCAGCATGCGCTGGAGCGGCGCGCCCATTTCCAGTGGCTCGCCGGCCGTCCCGACATCAAACCGGTCTTCTTTCTGCACGATCTGCTGCCGCTCGATTATCCCGAGTTCTGGCCCGCCGGCCATGAGGAAAGGTTCGAGCGCCGCATCGCCACGCTGTTCGAACTGGCGCGCGCCATCCTGGTGTCGAGCGAGGCGGTCGCCGAGCGGGTGCGGGAGGAATTGCGCCGGCGCGGGCTTGCGGCGCGGCCGATGTTCGTGCGCCCGCTGCCCTCGCCTTTGCAGGCGGGATCCGAGGAGGGCGAGGATGACCCCGAACTCGCCGCCACGCCCTATTTCGTCGCGCTCGGCACCATCGAGCCGCGCAAGAACCATTTGGCTCTGCTCAACATCTGGCGAGCGATGGTGGAGGCGGGGGAGACGCCGCCCAAGCTCGTGCTGGTGGGCGGGCGCGGTTGGCTCAACGCCGAGACCTGCGCCGCGCTCGACCGCGCGCGGGCGCTCAAAGGTTATGTCGCCGAGGCCGCGGGTCTGGGCGACGCCGCGTTGCGCAGGCTGCTGCGCCACGCGCGCGCCCTGCTTGCCCCTTCCTTCGCGGAAGGTTACGGGCTGCCTTTGGTCGAGGCGCTGGAGTTGGGCGCGCCGGTGGTGGCCTCGGACCTGCCGATCTTTCGCGAGGTGTCGCGGGGCGCGGCGACGCTGATCCCGCCTACCGATGGCGTGGCGTGGCGGGAGGCGGTATGGGCGCTGTCGGATGCGGGCTCACCGCGCGCGCAGGACGCAAGGGCGCGGGCGCGCGCCTATCGCGGGCCAGATGCGGGCGAGTATTTCGCGGCGCTGGAGGCGTTCTTGCAGAGTTTGTGAGGGCGCAGGAGACCGGCCCGCGCCGGATCGCAGCGGGATAGGGTTCGTTATTTTCGCGAGGGGCTAAGGTTCTTCGCTCCAATTCCGGAGGATGATGTGAAGATTTTGTTTGTAAGCGATAGTTTGGGCGCTCCTATTGAACAGCGGGGTATTCACAATTTTAGTATGTCGTTCATTGAAATCTTGCAGGGACTGGGCGCCACAGTGGATTTGCTTGTGGAGCGGCCGTCGCAGGGATGGATGGCTGATAAGCTGAGGTCCAATGTCGTCGACCTCGCCGTCACCCGGAAGTCCGTCAGTCTGGCGGAGGTCTTTCGGTTTTTCGGCCGGCGCGGCTACAATACAGGTTGGATCAGCAGCCGCGCTGAACGACGTTTCGCGCTCGGCTTCGCCCTAAAAATGCGGGCGTGGACCTATATTGCGAAGGTGCGCCTGCTCGGCGGCGCGCGCCAGCGCGTCGAGAACGATCCGGCCCTGGTCGATTTCATTCCCGCCGAAGCCTGGCATTTGTCGATGCCGGACAATTTCGTCATCGCGCCGTCAGTCTACACGGAGATGGTCGTGCGCGCCGGCTGGGGCCTGCCGCCATCGACCATAGACGCCTCCGGCTACGACCTCGTGGTCGTGGATACGCCCATGTATTTCAAGGTTTCCGGGATTGATTCGAAGCGCATCATCTCCGTGGTGCACGACATCATCCCCATCCGCGATCCCATGATGAATCCGTACTGGCGTAATCTGTTCTTGCGCAAGTTGGAGGCAATGCTGGCGCTGTCGCCCAACTTCGCGTTCGTCTCGGAATATTCGCGTCGATGCTTCACGGCGGGCTTCCCGAACTACAAAATCAGAGACAGCTTCATCCTCCATCCGTCGCTGCGCAAATCGGTCATCCGGCGGGCGAGCGAGGAGCCGGACAAGTCCGTTCGCCGCTATGCGCCCGAGGAACTGAAGAACCTTGAGGCAAGCGTCGAACTGCAGGAACAACTCGAAAGCGAGAAGATCGTCGATAACCTCATTGAGAAGCGCATTATGCTGGGCGCCAGGTTCCAGCGTCGCGAGCAGGTGCAGAACATGTATCTGCGTCTTGGCTGGGATTCGCGGCTGCCCTATTTCGTCACCGTGGTCTCCGACGAGCCGCGAAAGAACATCGCTATTCTTATCAAGGCGTTCTTGTCGTTGAAGGGGCGGGCGAACATGGTCGTCCTTGGCAACGTCGATGGTCGCCGCTACGTCGGCGATAATCCCAACGATATGGGCCACATCCGCTTCACGGGCTACATTCCCGAGGGAGAGAAGGCGCGCATTCTTTCCAAAGCGGACGGGATGATCTTCCCGAGCTTCACCGAAGGGTTCGGCATCCCGATCACCGAAGGCGCGGCCTATGGCAAGCCCGTCATCTGCTCCGACATCGAGGTGTTTCGCGAGGTCGCGGGGGACGACGCTTTCTATTTCGACCCCTACAAGGAAGATACGCTGGTCGCGGCGGTGGCGGCCGTCATCGCTTCACCGCAGGAGAGCCAGCGGCGCGCGCAGCGGTTGAAAAGCCGGGTGATGGAGCGCTTCGTGATCGACGCCATGTCGCTTCGCGTGCGCGATTTCCTGCAACAATTGGGGCTGTCTCCGCGCGCGGCCACGGTCGCCCCCGAGGCGCTGGCGCCGACGAGGAGCGAAACGGCGGGATGACCGCCCTCACCCGTCGGCGCTGACGCAAGGGGCGGCGACGGGGCGGCCCATCTTGCGGCGGGCGAGGAAACGGTTGCGGCGCCTGAGCGTCGCCCGCCCGCGGCGACGCTCAAACGGCTGGTCCTCAGGCGGCGTGCGGTCGATCTCGAATTCGCCGTCCGCCCGCTCGATGAGGCGCGGCAGGCCCAACGCCGCAGCCCAGCGCCGCCATAAAGCCCGCGCGTCCGGCTCCTCGCCGCATTCGGCGAGCGTCACGCCCAGCTCGGGATCGGCATGGACGAGGCGCACGGAATAGAGAAAATCCGTGGCTTCGGCGACCAGCACGCAGAGTCCGACGCCGCGATATTGCTTGGGCTCCAGCGCCAGGCGCATCTCGACGCCATCGACGCGGCGCGCGATGACCACGCGC
>JAJYDD010000595.1 GCA_021777795.1 Pseudomonadota bacterium
ACCGGCGCGTCGATCGCCAACGTGTTCTTCATCACCGCCGCCTCCTTCGCGGCGCTGAGCCTCTATGGCTACACCACGCGGCGCGATCTCTCCGCGATGGGGTCGTTCCTCATCATGGGCGTATTCGGGCTCATCATCGCCAGCCTCGTCAACATGTTCCTGCATTCGACGGGGCTGCAATGGGCGCTGTCGATCCTCGGCGTCGGCATCTTCGCGGGCCTCACCGCCTATGACACGCAGGCGATTAAGTCGAGCTACTATGCCGGCGGGGCGTGGGAAGTGGCGGAGAAGAAGTCGATCTTCGGCGCCCTGACGCTCTATCTCGACTTCATCAACATGTTCCAGTTCCTGCTGATGCTGTTCGGCGACCGCCGCAACTGATCTCAGCCTGACGCATCAAGGCCCGGCCGCGCCCCGCGCGGCCGGGCTTTTTTTATCGCCCGTAGGTCGCCACGAATTCGGCTTTCGCCAGCGTATGGAAATGCAGGTTGAAGCCGACGAAGGCGGCCGAGGCGTCAGCGGTGGGCCCGAGCTTGTCGGTATTCACCGCGAACAGCATGAAATGATAATGATGCGCGGGATCGCCCTGCGGCGGGCACGGCCCGCCATAGCCGGGCACGCCGAAATCGGTGCGGCTCTGCACCGCCCCGGTCGGCGCCTTGCCCGCCTTGAGATCGCCCGCCCCCTGCGGCAATTCCGAGACATTGGCGGGAATGTCGAACATCACCCAATGCCAGAAGCCGCTGCCGGTCGGCGCGTCGGGATCATAGACCATCAGCGCGAAGCTCTTGGTTCCCGCTGGCGCGCCTGACCATTTGAGCGCCGGCGAGACGTCCTTGCCCGTGCAGCCGAAGCCCGAATAGACATATTCGCTGGCGATTGTGCCGCCCGCCTTGATGTCGGGGCTCGTCAATTCCAGAGCCGAGGCGGCCGTACAGACCAGCGTCGCGGCCAAAGCCAACCCTATTTGCGTTTTCACCATGCGTTCCTCCCATGAAGCGGCTTGACCGCTTCATGGGAGGATGACGCGCCCCGGCCGCCCGCGCAACTAGGCAGCCGCACCGCCCACCGCCGACCACAGGAAATCGAGGCCGAGCGCGACGAACCCTGCGCGCTCGAAATTGTCCTTGCCGTAGCCGTGGCCGCCGGCGGCGGGCTCGTAGAGATAGGCGGCGTAACCTAGAGCCTGGAGCTTGGCCGCCATCTTGCGCGCGTGGCCGGGATGCACGCGATCGTCGGCCTTGGTCGTCGCAATGAGGATCGGCGGATACGGTCTGCCCGCCTCGGCCAGATGGTAAGCCGAGATGTGTTGCAGGAACGCCCAATCCTCGGGCTTGTCCGGATCGCCGTATTCCTCGATCCAGCTCGCGCCCGCCAGCAGCTTGGTGTAGCGGCGCATGTCGATGAGCGGGATGGTGCAGAACAGCGCGCCGAATTTTTCCGGATGCCGCGTCAGCATATTGGCGATCAACAGCCCGCCGTTGGAGCCGCCCTCCGCCGCGATGCGGGAAGCCGGGGCGACGCCGCGACGCGCGAGATCGGCGGCCACGGCGGCGAAATCGTCCTGCGCGACGCGCTTGCCCTCGCGCACCCCGGCCTTGTGCCACGCCGGCCCGAACTCGCCGCCGCCCCTGATGTTGGCGACGACACCGACGCCGCCGCGCTCTAGCCAAAGCTTGCCGATCTGCGAGCGGTAATAGGGTCGCTCCGAGACCTCGAAGCCGCCGTAGCCATAGAGATGCACCGGCGCGCCTTCGGGCTCCGGTGGCCCGACCTGCACATAGGGGATGCGCTCGCCATCCTCGGCGATGGCGTCATGCCGGGTGACGACGAGCCCGGCGGCGTCGAACAGAGCCGGCATCCGCCGCAGCACGCTCGGCGGCTTGTCGCTGGCGAGGTCGAGCAACCGCATCTGCATCGGCGTGATGGGATCCTGCGAGAACGCGAAGGCCTCGCCGTTGGATTCGCTCTCGAAAGCGTCGATGGCGCTGACGCTGACGACGCCGATCTCCGGCAGCCCCTGGATTCGCCGCCGCGTCCAGGCGCCCGGCGTCAGCGCCTCGAACACGGGGGCGAGATCGTCGAGCACGGAGAGCACGAGTTTGTAGCCGATCCAAGCGTAGCTATCGAGCGCCCGGCGGCCGGTCGGCGTGAACAGCGCCGTGAATTCGCCGCCTCCCGTCAGCGGCGTGGCGAGCAGCGCGCCCGCCGCATGGCCCCTCCAAGGCGAGCGCAGCCGCGCCAGCAACCAATCGCCGTGCGCGTCCTTGTCGGCGTCCGCCGGCGCCTCGACTTTGACGCGGCTTTCGCGGTCGCCGAGCCACATCTCATAGGCGAAGAAGCTGGTGCGACGGCCGAAAACCCAGCGCGGCGGCTCCACCGAGCGGTCGAGGCCGGCGAACACGGAGATGTCGTCCGGCTCGCCCTCGAACACGATCTTAGCCGCCGCGAAAGGCTCGCCGCGCCGCCACAGCCTCACGGTGCGCGCATAGCCGGAGCGGGTCGCCTCGCCATGCGCGGAGCAGACGAGCAGCGTGTCGGCGTCAACCCAATCCGCATGGGCCTTGGCCTCGGGGGCGACAAAGCCGGCGAATGCCTTGGCGTCGAGATCGTATTCGCGCAAAACGCAGGCGTCGCCGCCGCCGCGCGACAGCGCCAGCAACGCGCGCGCGCGGTCGCCGGGGCGCATGGTCGAACCGGCCCACACCCAGTCCTCGCCCT
>JAJYDD010000596.1 GCA_021777795.1 Pseudomonadota bacterium
GCCGCTAAATCCGGCTTGCAGCCGCTGATCGGCGCGCAGCTTACGGTGGAATTCGGCGACGCGCCCGCCGGCCGCCTCAATCGCCTCGGGCGGGCGCCCCTGGTGCTGATCGCGCAGGACGAGCGCGGCTATATGAACCTCATGCGCCTCGTCAGCCGCGTCTGGCTCGACCCCACCGACGGCGAGGAGGCGCATGTGCGCTGCGACGGGCTCGGCGACATCGCCGGCCTCATCGCGCTCACCGGCGGGGCCAGCGGCGCGCTCGACCGGCTGCTGGCCGCCGGCGCCGCCGATCTCGCCGAGGCGCGACTGAAGCGGCTCGCGGACCTGTTCGGCGACCGGCTCTATGTCGAGTTGCAGCGCCACGAAAGCCGCGACCAGGAGCCGGCGCTGCTCGATCTCGCCTATCGCCACAGTCTGCCGCTGGTGGCGAGCAACGAGCCCTATTTCGCCGCCGCCAGCGATTATGACGCGCAGGACGCGCTGCTCGCCATCGCCGAGGGCGCGCTGCTGACGACGCCGGAGCGCCGACAGCTCACCCCGCAGCATCGCCTGAAAACCCGCGCCGAGATGGTCAAGCTGTTCGCCGACCTGCCCGAGGCGACCGACAACAGCGTCGAGATCGCCTTGCGCTGCGCCTACCGCCCGCGCACCCGCAAACCTATCCTGCCGCGCTTCTCGCTGCCCGGCGCCGAGGCGCTCGACGAGGAGGCGGAATTGCGCCGTCAGGCGGCCGAGGGCCTGGAAACGCTGATGGCGCGCTACGGCCTCGCGCCCGGATTCACGCAGGATCAATACCGGGAGCGGCTCGAATTCGAGCTTTCCGTCATCGCGCGGATGAAATTCCCCGGCTATTTCCTCATCGTCGCCGACTTCATCAAATGGGCAAAGGCGCATGACATTCCCGTCGGCCCCGGCCGCGGCTCCGGCGCGGGATCGCTGGTGGCCTATGCGCTCACCATCACCGATCTCGACCCGATGCGCTTCGGCCTGCTGTTCGAGCGCTTCCTCAACCCCGAGCGCGTCTCGATGCCGGATTTCGACGTCGATTTCTGCCAGGAGCGGCGCGACGAGGTCATCGCCTATGTGCGCGAGCGCTACGGCCACGACCGGGTGGCGCAGATCATCACCTTCGGCTCGTTCCTGGCGCGCGGCGTGTTGCGCAATGTCGGGCGCGTGCTGGAAATGCCGCTCGGCCAAGTCGACCGGCTTGCGAAACTGGTGCCGCAGAACCCCGCCAAGCCCGTGACGCTGAAAGAGGCGGTGCGCGACGAGCCGAAGCTGCAAGAAGCCGCCGCCAGCGACCCCAAAGTGGCGCAGATGCTCGCCATCGCCGAGAAGCTGGAGGGTCTGCTCTCCAACGCCTCGACCCATGCGGCCGGCGTCGTCATCGGCGACCGGCCGCTGGTGGAGCTGGTGCCGCTCTACAAAGACCCGAAGTCGGTGATGCCGGCGACCCAGTTCAACATGAAATGGGTGGAGCCGGCGGGCCTAGTCAAATTCGACTTCCTCGGCCTCAAGACGATGACCGTGCTGCGCCACGCCCAAAAGCTGGTGGCGCGCAAAGGCATCGAGATCGAACTCGGCGCGATCCCGCTCGACGACAAGAAAACCTACGAGATGCTGGGGCGCGGCGAGACGGTCGGCGTGTTCCAGGTGGAAAGCGCGGGCATGAGAAAAGCCCTCGTCGAGATGCGCGCCGACCGTTTCGAGGATCTCATCGCCCTGGTCGCGCTCTATCGCCCCGGCCCGATGGCCAATATCCCGACCTATTGCGCGCGAAAGCTCGGCCGCGAGACGCCGGAATATATGCACGAAAAGGCCGAACCGATCCTGAAGGAGACCTTCGGCGTCATCATCTATCAGGAACAGGTGATGCAGATCGCGCAGGCCGTATCGGGCTATTCGCTCGGCGAAGCCGATATGCTGCGGCGCGCGATGGGCAAGAAGATCAAGGCCGAGATGGAGGCCCAGCGCGCCCGCTTCGTCAGCGGCGCCGTGGAGCGCGGCACGCCCAAGGCCAAAGCCGACGAGATCTTCGACCTGCTCGCCAAATTCGCCGATTACGGCTTCAACAAGAGCCACGCGGCGGCTTACGCGCTCATTTCCTATTGGACGGCGTGGTACAAGGCCAACCACCCGGCCGAGTTCCTCGCCGCCTCGATGACGCTCGACAAGGGCAACACCGACAAGCTCGCCGAATTCCGCGCCGACGCCCGCCGCCTGCAAATCCGCGTCGCCCCGCCGAGCGTCACCCGCTCCGGCGCCGATTTCGACGTGCGTTACGAGGCCGAGGGCGCCCCCACGGAACGCCCGGCCGAGGGCGCGACGATCCTCTATGCGCTGGGGGCCATCAAGGGCGTCGGCAGCGCCCAGGCGCAGGCGGTGGCCGATGCGCGCACGCAGGGCGGCGCCTTCAAATCGCTGTCCGATTTCGCGCGCCGCGTCGATCCCCGGCAGGTCAACAAGAAAGCGCTGGAATGTCTGGCCAACGCCGGCGCCTTCGACGAGATCGAGCCGGAACGCGCCGTCGCCTTCGCCTCCGTCGAGCCGATGCTGGGGCTGGCGAACCGCCGCGCCGAGGAGCGTCAATCGAATCAGACGGCCTTGTTCGGCGACGCGCAGGAGGCGCCGATCCGCGTCAAGGCGACGCCGTGGTCGTCGAGCGAGCGCCTGCAACGCGAGTTCGACGCCATCGGCTTCTTCCTCT
>JAJYDD010000597.1 GCA_021777795.1 Pseudomonadota bacterium
CCGGTCGCGATCTCCGGGACTTTGACGTAGCGCCGCAAATCTGCGGGCAGCACCACGTCCGCGAAGCTGCGGAACATGGCGATCAGCTCCGGCACATTGACGAAGCTGGCAAAACGCGAGACTGGCTTGTACTTGCCGTTGGGCTGCAATTCGAGCTCGGTCGTCGTGTCGCCGAACGTGCTCGCCCAGGCGTCGAATTCGTGCAGGCTGCGCTCCTTCAGAGCCTCAAAGCCCAGCAGACGCTGCACTGAGAACATCTCGCCGAGCGTATTGGTGATCGGGGTGCCGGAGGCGAGCACGAGCGCGCGGTCGGGGTTCCTGGTTTCGACGAAGCGCGCTTTCACATAGAGGTCCCAGGCGCGCTGCGAGCCGTTGGGATCGACGCCCTTCAGCGTCGACATATTGGTCGCAAACGAAAGCTTGCGGAATTCCTGCGCCTCGTCGACGACGATCTGGTCGACGCCGATTTCCGCGATGGACAGCAGATCGTCTTTTCGGGTCGAAAGCGCCTCCAGCCTTTCCTTCAGCCCCTCCTTCAGCCGTTCGAGGCGTTTGCGCGAGACCCGATCGTCGCTTTCGACCTTGGTCAGCAGCGTCTCGTAAAGCGCGAGTTCCTCCTCGATCATGCCGCTTTCGAAGCCGGCCGGCACGTCGATAAAGCGAAACGCCGAATGGGTGATGAGGATCGCGTCCCAACTCGCCGTCGCCGCGCGCGCCAGAAACCGCTGGCGCTTGTCTTTCGCGAAGTTCGTCTCGTCGGCGACGAGGATGCGCGCATTGGGATAGAGGCCGAGGAATTCCCGGGCGGCCTGCGCGAGGCAATGGCCGGGAACGACGATCATCGCCTTGGCGATCAAACCGAGCCGCTTCTGCTCCATGACGGCTGCGGCCATCGTCATCGTCTTCCCCGCGCCGCTGGCAGGAGCGCTTCGTCGCTGAGGGCGTGGATGGGTTGTTGCGCGACAAGACGCGGCCCTCGCGCGTGCCGAAACTAGCGCCCTCGGTCGCCGAACGCGTCGTCGAACTGACGATGGCGCCGCCGCCAGGCGAGACAACGCACTGGACAAGCGCGGCGATGGCGAAGGCAGTTGGCGTCAGCGTCTCCTCCGTCCAGCGCCTCTGGCGCGGGCACGGGCTCCAGCCCCACCGTGTGCGGCAGTTCAAGCTTTCCAACGACCCGGAATTCGTCGCCAAGCTGCGCGACATCGTCGGGCTCTATGTCGATCCACCCGCGCACGCCGTCGTGCTCAGCCTCGATGAGGAAAGTCAGATCCAGGCGCTGGACCGGACGCAGCCGGGGCTGCCAACCAAGAAGGGCCGCGCCGGAACCATGACTCACGACTACGTGCGAAACGGCAAGACGACGCTGTTCGCGGCGATGAACGTGCTCGACGGCACGGTCATCGGACAAAACATGCAGCGCCATCGCCATCAGGAATTCATCCGCTTCCTCAACGCCATTGAGCGGAAAGTCCCGGTCGGCAAAGTCGTCCACGTCATTCTCGACAACTACGCCGCCCACAAGCACCCCGCCGTACGGGCATGGCTGACGCGTCACCCGCGATGGGAGTTCCACTTCACCCCGACGTCGGCCTCCTGGCTCAACGCCGTCGAGGGCTTCTTCGCAATCCTGAAGCGCCGTCGGAAGCGCGGAGTCTTCCGGTGCCGTCGTCGATCTCCAGGCGGCAATCAACCGCTTCCTCGGAGATCACAACGCCCAGGCAAAGCCGTTCCAGTGGGTCGCCGATCCCGACGCGATAATCGCCGCCGTCAGGCGCGGGCGCCAAGCGTTAGATTCGATCCACTAGCGAGCGTCCTGAGCGAGAGGATCGGCTGCGCGCAGGGCTGCTCGCATCGTTGGAGCCACGCTCCTCACCTCATCGGCGATTTCACGCCGACTGAATGCATGCAAGTTCTTCGCTGGTTGCGGGTAGAGCGCGAATTCGGCTGAAGCACTTCAAACGTTCCCAAATGTGCGCCACTGTTCGCCGTTATGCGGAAATAACTGTGGGACTATCTGTGGGACCGCCAAATGTCGAAGCCACTAACTCAATGAAACTCGTCACAAAATGTTGAGCAATGGTGCCCCTAGCCGGAATCGAACCAGCACTCCTTGCGGAATCCGATTTTGAGTCGGACGCGTCTACCAGTTCCGCCATAGGGGCAAAGCGCGCCACCCTATAAGACGCCCTTTCGCCGCGGTCAACGCGCCGTTCGAAGCGTTCCGCGCCCGTTACGCGGGCGGCCCCGCGCCCTACAGCAGCGCGGCTTTCAGCGCCGCCAGCGTCTCGCGCGGCGCTTCGACCATCGGCATATGGCCGACGCCGTTGAGCACCGCGACCCGTGCGCCCGAGATCGCCTGCGCCAGCGCCCGGCCCGATTTCAGCGGCGTCATCATGTCGCGCTCGCCCAGAATGAGCGTCGTCGGCGAGGCGACCTTCGCCGCCGCCTCCAGCGCGCCGCGATAGGCGTTGCAGGCGGCCAGATCGGCATGCAGCACGCCGGGGGCGCTCAGCTCCAGCAACCGCTCCGTCCCGCCGAGCATCCACAGGCCCGGCGTCGGGCAGCCGCCGCGCGCGGCGGTCCCTAAGCTCCACAGGCTCACCATGTCGATGGCGGCGTGGTCGTTGGCCTCGGCCGCCGCCAGCAGATCCGGGTGAACGGGCATTTTGGCCCCGACGCCAACCAGCGCCAGCCGCGCCACGCGC
>JAJYDD010000598.1 GCA_021777795.1 Pseudomonadota bacterium
CGTGGCGGAGAACCATTGCAAATAGCGCGTCATATCGGCGTCGAACACATGGCTGGGGTCGATGCGCTGGGGATCAATGTAGAGCGAGAACATGCCGTTGGCGAATGGGCGCCCCGGCTCGGTCGCACCATTGCCGGTGAGCGAGCCGCCCAGAATTTCGCACATCAGCGCCAGGCCAGAGCCTTTGTGCTCGCCAAAGGCGCGGATCGCTCCAGCCCCGCGCGAATGATCGCCGAGTTCATTGCCGCTCAGCGGCCCGTAGAGCAGAGTGGGGTCGCCCGACAGCGCGCCGTCGGGCCCTATCAGCGCGTCCGGCGGCAGCGGCTTGCCGCCTTGCGCGGCCACCCGCACCTTGCCCTCGGCGACCAGCGAGGTCGCGAAATCCAGGATCAGCGGCGGCGCGTCCTCGCGCGGGACGCCGACGCAGAACGGCGCGGTGGACAACCGCCGCTCCAGGCCACCGAACGGCGCCACCAGGATCGACCCCGCCGCATTGACGAAATGCACCGAAATGAGCCCCGCCGCAGCCGCCCGCTCCGCCCATTCGCCGACGCGCCCGAGATGGCCGGAATTGCGCAGCGACACCGCCGCCAGGCCGCAGGCCCGCGCCTTCTCGACGCCGACATCCACGGCGCCCGGCGCCACGATCTGGCCGAAGCCATAGCGGCCGTCGAGCACCGCGAACGACGGGGCGTCCGTGAGACGCGCCAGCGTCTGGTTGGGGATCAGGTCTCCCGTTTTGACCCAGTTCACATAGCGCGGCACGCGGATGACGCCGTGGCTGTCATGGCCGGTGAGGTTGGAATCGACCAGGGAGGCCGCGACCGCCCGCGCTTCGCCCGAGGAACTGCCGACGCGCTCGAAAATGCGCGCGCAGACATCGGCGAGCGCGTCGGCGGGAATGGAAATGGTCATGCCATCGGCCTCCTTGCGGCGTCTCCCGGCGCCAGAGGATCCGGTCTCCAACACCTCGGCGAAACTTGCAACTTTCCCCGCCGCGCCTGTAGCCTGCGCCTCACCACTGCCCGGAGCCGCCGATGAGCCTGATCGAAACCGCCGAGGCTGCGGCGCGTCTCGTCGATCCGATCCTGAAAGCCGGCGGCGCGCGGACGCACGGTCGCGCCCAAATATCCAACCGCGACATCAAGCTTGCCGAGGATCGCGCCTGCGAGCGCGTCATCCGCGCCTATCTGCTCGCCAACAGCCCCTACCCCGTGCTCGGCGAGGAGGAGGGATGGGGCGGCGCGCCGCCTGCCCTGGGGCCGCACTGGGTCATCGACCCGCTCGACGGCTCCTTCAATTATTTTCGCGGCGTGCCGCTCTACGCCGTCTCGATCGCGCTTTGCCAAGGCGATCCCGGGCCGCAGGCGGCCTTGCTCGGCGTCATCTACGATCCCGTGCGCGACGAAATGATCTGCGGCGGCGAAGGTCTCATCGTGCGGCTCAATGGCGCGCCGGCGCCCCCGCGCCCGAAGGGCGCCCGGCAAATGCTGGCGACCGGCTATCCCGCCCATGCCGACCCCGCCGCTGTGAGCGCGCGCCTCGGCGAATTCACCCGCGAGTGGACGAAGATGCGGATGCTGGGCTCGGCCGCGCTGTCGCTGGGCTGGGTGGCGCTCGGCCGGCTCGATGGCTATGCTGAACAGGGGATCATGTGGTGGGACGTCGCGGCGGGCGTGGCTATCGCCCGCGCGGCGGGCGCGACAATCTCCGTCGCGCCGCGTGATCGCTATGCGGTGGACGTGATTGTCGCTTCCTGAAGGTCGGATGAAAGCTCCTGACGCCAACGCGGTCGGAATCATCGGGTTCGGCAAGATGGGCCGCACCCGGGCGCAGGCGCTTGAGGCGGACGGGCGCGCGCGCATCCTGCACATCTACGACCCCGTGCCCCTCGAAAGCCCGCGCTATCGCCTCGCCGCCTCGGCGCAGGACGTTCTCGATGATCCCGCCATCGCCAGTGTGTTCCTGTGCGGGCCGAACGAGACGCTGCCGACGCAGGCGATCGCCGCCCTGCGCGCCGGCAAACATGTGTTCAGCGAGAAGCCACCCGCCTTCAACGCCGCGCAACTCGGCGAGGTGAGGGCCGCCGAGCGCGAGAGCGGGCGCATCCTTATGTACGGCTTCAATCACCGCCACCACGCCGGCGTGCGCAAGATGCGCGAGTTGGTCGAAAGCGGCGCCTTCGGTCGCGTGCTGTGGATGCGCGGGCGCTATGGCAAGAGCATCGACGAGAGCTATCTCGGCGGCTGGCGCGCCGATGCGCGCCGCGCCGGCGGCGGCATCCTGCTCGACCAGGGCATTCATATGCTCGATCTGTTTCTCCACATCGGCGGCGTCGCCTTCGACGAGACCCATGCGTTCGTGTCGTCGCGCTATTGGGAGATCGCGGGCGTCGAGGACAATGTGTTCGCCATCCTGCGCAACCGCGAAACCGGGCTGGAGGCGTCGCTGCATTCGACGATGACGCAATGGCGGCATCTGTTCTCGCTCGAAGTTTGCCTGGAGCGCGGCTATCTCACGCTCGACGGGTTGAATACGTCGTCGCGAACCTATGGCGAGGAAATCCTCACCATAGGCCGTAACCGCGCGACCGCGCCCGCCGCATCGCCCGAGAGCGAGGAGCGCCTGCATTTTCCCGTTGACGCCTCCTGGCGCAGCGAGATCGAACATTTCATGGACGCGGTGACGCTCGGCGCGCCGTTGCGCC
>JAJYDD010000599.1 GCA_021777795.1 Pseudomonadota bacterium
CGGCGCTGAAGGGCTCGCAGCAAATCGGCTTCACCATCATCTCGCTGACGATCTCGCTGCTCGCGGTGCTGATTCCGCTGTTGTTCATGGGCGACGTGGTCGGGCGGCTGTTCCATGAATTCGCGATCACGCTGGCGGCGACCATCATCATCTCGGCCATCGTGTCGCTGACGTTGGTGCCGATGCTCTGCGCGCTGCTGCTGAAACCGGCGCCGCCGGGCGGCGGCGGCCATCAGGCCAGCGGCGGCGCGCTATTTCGCGCCGTGCATCGGTTCTACGCCTCGACGCTGCGCTTCACCTTGAACCACAGTTTCATCACGCTGCTGGTGGCGCTGGGCACGTTCGCGCTCACCGGCTATCTCTATGTGACGATCCCCAAGGGCTTTTTTCCGGTGCAGGACACCGGCGTCCTCCAGGGCGTGACGCAGGCCAACCAGGCGATCTCCTTCGCCAAGATGGCCAAGCTGCAACAGGAGATGGCCGACGTCATCCTCAAGGACGCCGACGTCGTGAGCCTGTCCTCGTTCATCGGCGTCGATGGATCCAACGTCACGCTTAATTCGGGGCGTCTGCTCATCAACCTGAAGCCGCACGATAAGCGCAATGCCACCGCCAGCGAGATCATCCGCCGCCTGCACCAGGAGACGGCCGATATTCCCGGCATCGCGCTGTTCTTGCAGCCGGTGCAGGATTTGACGGTGGATACGGCGGTGAGCGCCGCGCAATATCAATTCACCTTCCAGAATCAGGATCTGGATCTCCTTCAGCAGTGGACGCCCAAGCTGCTGCAACGGCTGGCGAAAGTTCCCGATATCGTCGATGTCGCCAGCGATCTGCAACCCAACGGCCGCGCCGTGTCCGTCGATATCGACCGTCCCACCGCCGCGCGTTTCGGCGTGACGCCGGCCTCGATCGACAATGCGCTCTACGACGCCTTCGGCCAGCGCATCATCTCGACCATCTTCACCCAGACCACGCAATATCGCGTCATCCTCGATGTAGAACCCGAGATGCGCACGTCGCTGAAGGCGCTAGGCGACATCTATCTTCCCTCCTCGGCCTCCTCGACCGGGCAGGTTCCGCTGGAAGTGCTCTCCAAGCTCACCCTCAAGCCCTCGCCGCTGCAGATCTCGCATCTCAAGCAATTCCCGGTGACGACGATCTCGTTCAACTTAGCGCCGGGCGCCTCGCTCGGCGGCGCGGTGGACGCGATCAACGCGGCAGTCGCCGGGCTCAACCTGCCGCCGAGTTTCCAGATCGCCTACCAGGGCGCGGCGCAGGCTTTCCAGGCGTCGCTGTCGAATGAATTGTTCCTGCTCGGGGCGGCGGTGCTGACCATGTATATCGTGCTCGGCGTGCTCTATGAGAGCTTCATCCATCCGATCACGATTCTCTCGACGCTGCCCTCGGCCGGCATCGGCGCGCTGCTGGCGCTCAACATGGCCGGCGACGGGCTCGACATCATCGGCGTCATCGGCATCGTGCTGCTGATCGGCATCGTCAAGAAGAACGCGATCATGATGATCGACTTCGCGCTGGAGGCGCAGCGTGTCGAGGGGCTGCCGGCGCGGGAGGCCATCTACCAGGCTTGTCTCTTACGCCTGCGGCCGATCCTGATGACGACGGTGGCGGCGATCTTCGGCGCGCTGCCGCTGGTGCTCGGGCGCGGCGTCGGCTCGGAATTGCGCCAGCCGCTGGGTCTGGCCATCGTCGGCGGCCTGTTGGTCAGCCAGGTGCTGACACTTTATACGACGCCCGTCATCTATCTTTATTTCGAGCGGCTGGGGTCGGCGCTCGGCTTCTCCGCGCAAAGCGGCGCTGTAGCGCCGGAGGCCTTGTGAGCGGCGGCTTTTCGGCCATATTCGTCCGGCGCCCGGTCGCGACGATCCTGTTGACCTTCGGCATCGCGCTCGCGGGTCTGATGGCTTTCGGCCAACTGCCGGTCGCGCCGTTGCCGCAGATCGATTTCGCCACCATCTTCGTGCAGGCCAACATGGCCGGCGCCAGCCCCGACAACATGGCGACCAATGTCGCCGCGCCCCTCGAACGCCGTTTCGGCCAGATCGCCGACATAAGCGAGATGACCTCGCAAAGCTCGCTCGGCAACACGCGCATCACATTGCAATTCGGTCTCGACCGCGACATCAACGGCGCCGCGCGCGATGTGCAGGCCGCCATCAACGCCGCCCGCGCCGATCTGCCGACGAGCCTGCGCCAGAACCCGAGCTATCACAAATTCAACCCGGCCGATGCGCCGATCATGGTGCTGGCGCTGACCTCATCGACGCGCACGCCGGGCGCGCTCTACGATCTCGCCTCCAACATTCTGCAACAGCGGCTGTCGCAACTGGCCGGCGTCGGCGAGGTCGATGTGACGGGCAGCGCGCTGCCGGCGGTGCGCGTCGAACTGAACCCCACGGCGCTTTATCATTATGGCATTGGGCTGGAGGACGTGCGCGCCGCGCTCGCCTCCGCCAACGCGAACTCGCCGAAGGGCCAGATCGAGGACATCGATTACAATTATCAGATCTACGCCAACGATCAGGCGACCAAGGCGGCGCAATATCGCGATCTCGTCATCGCCTATCGCAACAACGCCGCCGTCAAGCTGAAGGATGTCGCCGAGGTCGAGGATTCGGTGGAGGATCTGCGCAACGCCGGCCTCTCCAACGGCAAGCCGGCGGTTGGCGTCGTGGTGTCGCG
>JAJYDD010000068.1 GCA_021777795.1 Pseudomonadota bacterium
CTCGGGGAACTGCGCCGCGCGCAACGTTCGCACGTCGGCGATGCGCTTGACCGGCGCGGAACGCTGGTCGGCCGAGAAATCCTGATCGCGGAAGACGGTGAGGCCTTCCTTCAGGCAAAGCTGGAACCAATCGCGGCAGGTGATGCGGTTGCCGGTCCAGTTGTGGAAATATTCATGCGCGATGACGCCTTCGATGCCGGCGTAATCGTCGTCGGTCGCGGTCTCGCCCGAAGCCAGCACATATTTGTCGTTGAAGACGTTGAGGCCCTTGTTCTCCATCGCCCCCATATTGAAATCGGAGACGGCGACGATGTTGAACATTTCGAGATCGTACTCGCGGCCAAAGACTTTTTCGTCCCAGGCCATCGAGCGCTTGAGCGAATCCATCGCGTAAGCGGCCCGCGTCTCCTTGCCGGGCTCAGTGTAGACGCCAAGTTCGACGCGCCGGCCGGACACGGTGACGAAATGATCCCTGAGCACCGCGAGATCTCCGGCAACGACGGCGAACAGATAACAAGGCTTCTTGAAGGGATCGTACCAGACCGCGTAATGGCGCCCTGCCCCGGCCTCGCCCGCCTCGACGCGATTGCCGTTGGCGAGCAGCACCGGCGCCTCTACCTTGTCGGCCTCCAACCGCACGCGATAGGTCGAGAGCACGTCCGGCCGGTCGAGGAAATAGGTGATGCGGCGGAAGCCCTCGGCCTCGCATTGCGTGCAATAAGCGGAGCCCGAGCGATAGAGCCCCATCAGCTTGGTGTTGGCCGCCGGCGCGAGCCGGGTCTCGATGCGCAGCTTGAACAGTTCACGCGGCGGCTGCGGGATCGTCAGTTCCGAGGGGCTGACGGCGAACGCGCCGGGAGGGAGCGGCTCGCCATCGAGTGCGACGGAGACGAGCGACAGTTCGTCACCGTCGAGCCGCAACGGCGCGCCCGCCTGCCCGCGCGGATTCGGGCGCATCGTCAACTCCGCCACGACGCGCGTGGCGTCGCGGCTCAGCGATATGTCCATCTCCACATGTTCGATGAGGAAATCGGGAACGCGGTATTCCGCCAGGCGAACGGGCTGTCCGGTCGGACTACGCATAGGGTCATCCCTTCGAGGCTTGTGGGCGTTCGTTCAGTTTGCGGAGCTAATCGTCAGGCCGCGCTCTCGCAAGGCTTTTTGCAGCGACGGCGGCGCTGGCGCGCCGCTGGTGAAGATCGCTTGCGACAATTCGGCGCGACGACGCGGCGTCACCGGCCCGATGAGCGCATCGACCCGCCGCGCGATCGCCGGGCCGGGATCGACGAGTTCGGCCGCCCACGGCGCGTTGGCGCGCAGGCGCTCGGCGAGCAGCGGGAAATGGGTGCAGGCGAGCACGATCTGGTCAGTGCGCCGTCCGTCGCGCTCGACATAGCCGGGCGCGATCTCGGCGGCGATGTCCTCGTCGGCCACATTTTCGCCGCGCAGCGCCCGCTCGGCAAGCCCGGCCAGCCAGCGCGAGCCGACAAGCGTCACCTCGCAATCGCCGGCAAACTCGCGCACCAGCGCGCGCGTGTAGTCGCGCGCGACCGTCCCCGGCGTCGCCAGCACGCTGACGAGGCGCGAGCGCGAGGCGGCCGCCGCCGGCTTGATCGCCGGCACCGTGCCAACGAAAGGCAAGCTCGGAAATCGCGCCCGCAACGGGCCGAGAACCAGGGTCGAGGCGGTGTTGCAGGCGATGACCACCAGATCAGGCGCGTAGGCGGCCACGAGTTCGCCCATCAGCGCGACGACGCGCTCGACAAGCGCCGCCTCCGAAAGCTCGCCATAGGGAAAGAAGGCGTCGTCGGCGACATAGGTCAGCGTCGCGTCCGGCCGTGCGGCCGAAATCGGCGCGAACACGGTTAGGCCGCCGAGGCCGGAATCGAAAACCAGAATGCGCGGACCAACGGAATCAAGGGTCATGCGGCGCAGAATACGCCAAGCATGGCGTTCCGCCTAAACCTTGCATTTTCCGGCGGCCGAGCGCCAAAACCGGGATAGCGCCGCGCGGCGCTCCCGATTTCAGCCTTGCGGCGCGATCAGTGCATCTCCGGCAGGTTGTCGACGCGGGCGAGATTGCCGAAGCGGGTGAGTTCCGCCTCGAAGGAAAGCTCCACCGTGCCGGTCGGGCCGTGGCGCTGCTTACCGAGGATGACCTCGGCGCGGCCGTGGGCGCGCTCCATCTCGGTCATCCATGTCGCGTGCTCCTCGCTGCCGGGGCGCGGCTCCTTGTTCTTCAGATAATATTCCTCGCGATAGACGAACATCACGACGTCCGCGTCCTGCTCAATCGAGCCGGATTCGCGCAGGTCGGAGAGTTGCGGCCGCTTGTCGTCGCGCTGCTCGACCGCGCGCGAGAGCTGCGAGAGGCCAAGGATCGGCACCGATAGTTCCTTGGCCAACGCCTTCAGGCCGGTGGTGATCTCGGTGATTTCCTGCACACGGTTGTCGCTGCGCGACTTCGAGCCGGAGAGCAGTTGCAGATAATCGACAACCAAGAGATCGAGCCCGCGCTGGCGTTTCAAGCGGCGCGCGCGCGCGGCGAGCTGGGCGATGGAGATTCCGCCAGTCTGGTCGATATAGAAAGGGATGCGCTGCATATCCATCATCGCCTGCGAGATGCGATGAAAATCATCCTCGGTGATGTCGCCGCGGCGGATTTTGTAAGAAGCGACGCCGGATTGCTCGGCGATGATGCGCGTGGCGAGCTGTTCGGCCGACATTTCCAGCGAGAAGAATCCGACGATGCCGCCGTCGAGCGTCTGCATCGAGCCGTCGGGGCGCGGCTCGCCGCGCCAAGCCTTGGCTATGTTGAAGGCGATATTGGTGGCGAGCGCCGTCTTGCCCATGCCGGGGCGGCCGGCGACGATGATAAGGTCGGACGCCTGCAGTCCGCCCATCTTGTGGTCGAGATCGATCATGCCGGTGGCGACGCCGCTGAGATGCCCGTCGCGCTCGTAGGCGCGCGCCGCCAAATCGACGGCTGTCTTCAGGGCGTCGGCGAAACTCTGGAAGCCGCCGCCATATTTGCCGTTGTCGGCGATCTGATAGAGACGCTTCTCGGCCTCCTCTATCTGCTCGCGCGGGCTGGCGTCGACAGGGGAATCGTAGGCGACGTTGACGATGTCCTCGCCGATGCGGATCAACTCGCGCCGTGTCGCCAAATCGTGGATGGCGCGGCCGAAGTCATGGGCGTTGATGATCGTCGTCGCCTCGACCGCCAGGCGCGCCAGATATTGCTGCACCGTCAAGCCGCCGCCGAGATCGTGCTCGCCCAGAAAGGTCTTCAGCGTGATCGGCGAGGCGATCTTGCCGGCGCGGATTAGCGAGCTAGCGATCTCGAAGATGCGCCGGTGAATCTCCTCGATGAAATGCTCGGGCCGCAGGAAATCCGAGACTCGGTCGAACGCGTCGTTATTGATGAGGATGGCGCCGAGCAGCGCCTGTTCAGCTTCGATGTTGCCTGGCGCGGCGCGCGGCGCGGGTTCCGCGCGCGCTGGCGATCGGGTGGGGAAAAGCTCTACAGTCGACATGATTTCTTGTTCGGACTCGTTGAGGTCAACGCCGGTCTGCACGCCTTATGCAACGGAAGCGCCGGGCAGCGAAACCGTCCCGGCGAGGCAATGCTTCTCTCATAAAACATTAAACTTGGCGAGCGTAACGACACTTATCCCCGCAATTCCCGGCCGCGATATTTTTTTCGCGCTGCCGGCGGCGTGTCCGCCTTGACAAGCCGTCGCTGGTTGGTCGCGGGCCGCATGTCAGAGCCAGCGCCGCGTAGCGCGGGCGTAGGCCTCATAGCGGGCGCCAAATTTGCGCGTCATCGCCCGTTCCTCCGGCAAAATCTGGAAGCGGGTGATATAACCGAGGAAGGCCAGGGGTCCGATAAAATCAACCGGACGAATCAGATAAACCGCATAGCCGAGCAGCACGAGCGCAACCCCCAGATACATCGGATTGCGGGTGTAGCGATAGACGCCCTGGGTCACCAAAGCCTCGCCCTTGTCGATGCGGTGCGGGTCCATGTTGGCGCCGGCGCGGCGGAAGGCCAGAAGTCCGGCCGCTCCGAAGCCGAGACCCGCAATAGCAAGCGCCGCCGCGACGCCGATACGCAGGCCGCGCGGCGCCGCCCACGGCGCCGCGAAATGCTCGGCCCCCCACATCGCCAGGCCGATCAGCAGTGCGACGAGCGGCGGGGGTACGAGGTGTTCCAACCAGCGCATGGCGCTCAGCGTTTCTTGTGGGTGTCTCGGAAAGCTTTGGCCCAACCGGGCTTCTCGGCCTGCTGGCCGCGCGCCACGGCCAGGGCGTCGGCGTCCACGTCCCTTGTCACCACCGAGCCTGCGCCGACTATGGCGCCGTCGCCAACCTTGACCGGGGCCACCAGCGCCGTGTTGGAGCCGATGAAGGCGCCGACGCCGATGTCGGTGCGGTGCTTGGCGAAGCCGTCGTAATTGCAGGTGATCGTTCCGGCGCCGATGTTCGCGCCGGCGCCGACGCGCGCATCGCCGATGTAGCTCAAATGATTGACCTTGGCGCCGGCCTCGATGCGGGCCGCCTTGATCTCGACGAAATTGCCGATCCGCGCCCTGCCCTCGATCTCCGCGCCCGGCCGCAGCCGTGCATAGGGGCCGATCGCGGCGCCGCTCGCCACCCGCGCGCCTTCAAGGTGCGAAAAAGCGTGGATTACGACGCCGTCGCCGACGCTGACGCCTCGCCCAAAGACGACATGCGGTTCGACGATCACGTCGCGGCCCAGTTCTGTGTCGTAGCTCAGGAACACCGTTTCCGGGGCGATGAGCGTGGCCCCAGCGCGCATCGCTCTCTCACGCAAAATCCGCTGCATGGCGGCTTCGGCGGCGGCGAGTTGCACGCGATCGTTGACGCCCATCACCTCGACTTCCGCAGCGATATGGGCGACCGCCGCGAGGCCACGCCGACTGGCGACCTCGACGGCGTCGGTGAGATAAAATTCATGCGCGGCGTTGTCGTCGCCGATTTCGTCGAGCAGCGCCAGCGCATGAGCGCCGGCGAGCGCCACCGTGCCGGCGTTGCAGCGGCGGATCGCACGTTCCTCGGCGCTGGCGTCTTTGTGCTCGCGGATGGCGACGAGCCGGCCATCGCGCTCGATGAAACGGCCGTAGCCGGTGGGGTCGGCGGCCTCGAAGCCGAGGGCGGAAACGGCGACGCCGCCGCCAAGGCCAGCGCGCAGGCGCGCCAGCGTCGCCGCCGTCAGCAGCGGCGTGTCGGCGTAATGCACGATCACGTCATCGTCGGCCTTGGCGAGCGCGGCGCGCGCGGCGAGCACGGCGTGGGCGGTGCCGCGCCGCTCGTGCTGCACGAAAATCTCGGCGGCGGAGAACAACGCCAGCGCCGTCTTGGCCAGCGCCTCGCCGCCCGCGCCCGGGCCGACCACGACCGCGATGCGGCCGCAACCGGCCTCGACCAGCGCCGCCAGCGCATGGGCGAGCATGGCGCGGCCTGCGACCTCGTGCAGCGGCTTCGGCAGGCTCGATTTCATCCGCGTGCCTTCGCCGGCCGCCAGCAGCACGCCGAGGCAGGGGCGTTGCGTCATCTCTAGGCTCATCGCCGATCTCTCCTTTCCGTCAACGCCGCCACGGCCAGGCAATCGCTCCGTCGAACAGCGGAAACAGCGCCAATCCGCCGACGAATCCGCCGATATGGGCGATCCAGGCCACCGGCGCATCCGAGGCGCCAAGGGTACGCGCGCCGGCGCCGAATACGATGTTGGTCGCCAGCCAGATGCCGATGAAGATGAGCGCCCGGCGGTCCGTCAATACCTCGGAGAGCCGCGCCGCCCTCACCGGCGGGCGCGATGCGCCGCCGGGCCCCAGCGGCGCGCCGGGCTGGAACATGAACCGCGCCGCCCCGGCCATGAAGCCGGAGGCTGCGGCTGAGGCGCCGATCAGCGGCGTGAAGTCCATCATGTTCGTCAGCCAGTGCAGCAGCGCCCCGCAAGCGGCCGTCGCCGCGAAGAACAGGAAGAAGCGCGTCGCCCCGAAGCGGCGGGCGATCGGCGGCCCGAAGGCGACGATCCAGACGCAGTTCAGCCCGACATGGGTCCAGGAGCCGTGCAGCAGAGCATAAGTAACGAAGGTCCAAGGTTTGAGGCCAGGATAAAACAAAACGTAGTCGCGATATTGGCGCATCAAATGAAGCGCGTAGCCATCGACGTTGGCTTGCGCCTTCAGCTCGACCAGCCGGTTCGGCCAGAGCGAAATCGTCACCCGTCCGGGGATAAAGCCGTAGTCGAGATAGACGATATCTCGCATCAATTCGGACGACCATGTCTGCGCGGCGTAAATGGCCAGCAGAACCGCCACCAGCGCCAGGACCGGGACGGGAATGAAGACCATTGGCTCGCGCGGTTGGACGCCGCTCGATGAAAAATCCAGCATGAAGGACGCGCCTCTCGTTGCGCGGGAACCTGCCCCGCCGATAGCAGGCCAAACCCGACAAAGCGAGGTCCGCGACCGCTGGCGGCGATGATCCGTCCGGCGGAGGGGAGCGCCATCCGCGCGTTTGCGGGGCGTCGGCGATCAATCCGGTCGTCATGTAGGAAGGGCAAAAAAAGAGGGGAGAGCCGGAGCAAGCTCTCCCCTCGTTATGGATCGGCGACCCTGCGATGCGGCGCCGCGGGTTATCCGAACGACGCGCGAGCGGGAGCGAAACCGACCGGCGTCTCAAATTCGGAAGCGATCTCTAGGCTGGAGCAGGCCGGACCGACGTTTCCGATTTGGTAACGAGACAGTGCCACCGCGCGTCGCAGGGCGCAACCCGATGCTTTTGATATTGTTAACGCCGGCGCGGAAGATGCCGTTTAGGCGCTGGCACGGCCAGTGCAGCCCCCTGTCCGCCTCGGCTTTCGAGGCGGCCCTTTGTCTCATTCTGGCGCAAAGGGCGCGGGAACGCCAGGGGAACGTCTTTTGAAACTCGCGCCAAGCCTTGAACTCTACACTTATTGGGACGCATTGCGCGGCGCGCGCGGCGCCCCCGAGCGCTACGACATCGAGCCCGAAGCCATTCGCGGCGTGCTCGCCGATACGTTCATACTGGAATATTCGCGCGAACGCGGCTTTCCTTTCCGCGTCGTCGGCAGCCGCACCAATGCGCTGTTTTGTCGAGAACTACGGGGCCAACCGTTCCTCAGCCTGTGGGCGCAGAACGACACGGAGGAGATCCAGAGGGTTATGCAAGACGCCGCCGACGGCGCTCAACCCTTCGTCATCGGCGCCCGCAGCGCCCCGGAAGGAGGGCTCGCGCTCGCTCTCGAGGTGCTCGTGTTGCCGCTGCGCCATCATGGCGCCACCCATGCGCGGGCGCTCGGGTGCTGCGCGCCGAGCGCGAGCGCGCCCTGGTTCGGCCTTCTGCCGCTGCGGCCGCTGGCAATCGCCTCGCTCAGGGCGCTTTCGGCCTCTCCGGCGTCCGCATTTGCCTCACGACGAACTTCCCCCTCGGCATTTCGCAGACATGGTCATCTGTTCGTTTACTCTGCGAGGAGCCAATAACCTGCTTTTAGGTTGCCTCGCAACATCGGTGTCAATGCCATGTTAACGACGACGAGGCTAGGATCGCGCACGGCGGATCGGCTTGGCGCCCGATAGGAGCCAAACCTTCGGCGTGTGGGGAGATTTAGGCTTTGACCGCGCTCGCTATGATTATTGAGCACGAGCCGCGCGCGGAAGAGCGCAGACGCCACTCGCGCGTCAAGGTGCGCCTTCCCGGACAGTTCATGCGCGAGAACAGGCAGGAATTTCCCTGCATCACCATCGATATGTCGTTGGGCGGCGTCGCGCTGGCCGCCGACGAACCCGTCGAACTCGCAGAACGGATCGTCGCCTATCTCGACCATGTAGGCCGCGTCGAGGGCCGGGTCGTACGGGATTTTCTAGGCGGTTTCGCCATCGCTATGAAACTGCCGTCGCTGAAGCGCGATCGACTCGCCGACCAATTGACATGGCTCACCAACCGCCAAGAACTCGGCATGCCCGAGGATCGCCGGCACGAGCGCATCCGGCCGCGCAGATCGCGCACCACACTCATCTTACCGACCGGCCGCGAGGTGATGGCCTCCATCGTCGATGTCTCGCAATCCGGCGTCGCGGTGTCGCTCGCCTCGCCCGTCGCGCCGCCTGTCGGCACGCCGGTGACGGTCGGGACGACCAAGGGCCATGTCGTGCGCCTTTTCCCCAACGGGCTGGCAGTCGAATTCACCCGCATGATCCCGCAGTCCGACTTCGGCGAAGACATCACGCTCTGAGCGCACCGCGCCGCGGCGCCCGCAATATCCCATTATGGAGCAAGTGCGTCTCGGGCGGCCAAGCGGCCGCCCTCCGCTTTTGGGCGGCCGCTAGCAAAGCCTTCAGCAAGCTGCACCGCGGGCGCGATTCGATAAAATTGCAGATAAATCCCGCAGAGGGCCGCAACCGGGCGCGGCTAGTGTCGGCGCGTCAACGCATGAGGACGCGCATGAAGACCATCGCCCCCCGTTTCGCTTCCCTCGCCTTCGCCGGCGTATGGCTGTGGATCGGCGCGATTGCGCATCCTGCGGCGGCGACCGAGGCCGCCTCCGCCATCGCGCCGCCGGCGGCGCGTCTCGGCGCGTTCCTCTCGTGCCGCATCGTCAGCCCGCAATTCCAGGCCAACGGCCCCGCTCGCATCGCGCCCGAGGACGTGCGCTTTCTCGGCGGCGCGCAGTTGCGCTCCCTCGTCGGCACGCCCTGCCCGCGCCCCTCGGAGCCGATCGATATTTAAATTGCCTTGAGCCCCGCCGCATAGCGGCGCCAATTGGCGACATAGCGGTCGGCGGAAGCCTGCAAGGCGGCGATGGTCGCCTCGTCGAGCGCGCGCACGACCTTGGCGGGCGAGCCTACGATCAGCGAGCCCTCGGGAAAGCTCTTGTTCTCCGTCACCAGCGAGCCGGCCCCGACCAGGCAATTGCTGCCGATGCGTGCGCCGTTGAGCACGATCGCCCCCATGCCGATCAGCACGCGGTCGCCGATGTGGCAGGAATGCAGGATCGCGTTGTGGCCGACGGTGCAATCGGCCCCAACGACTAGAGGAAGGCCGTCGTCGGTGTGCATCGTGACGCCCTCCTGGATGTTGGAGCGCGCGCCGATGGTGAGCCGCTCGTTGTCGCCGCGCAAAACCGCGCCGAACCAAATCCCGACATCCTCATTCAGCTCGACGTCGCCGATCAGCGTCGCGGTCGGAGCGATCCAGTATCGGCCCTCCGGCGGGAGAACGGGCTTGCGGTCGTCAAGGGCGTAAAGCGGCATTTCCGCCTCCTCAAACGTCGTCGAGATCGATGTCGAGGATCGCCATTTCCAGGGTGTAGCTCTTGGCCTTGGCGTCGTCGACCGTCATCACCCCGATATGGTCGGGGCCGTTGTTGAGTTCGACGGAATCGGTCTTCTTCATGCGCGCGGCGACCGTCAGCTTGTCGTTGCCGAAGCGCTTGCGCAGAAAGGCTTGCAGCTCCGCGCGTTCGACCGGAACTTTCATCTCGAAGAAGAACGAGCGGTCGCCGTCCTCTTCGTCGGCGACGATCTCGCCAAGGTTCGCTTCGCCAAGCGTCACCTCGGCGGCGTCCTTCTTGCGCGAATGCGGCTGCACATTGATGAGATCGCAGCCGAAGGAGCGGCGCAGATGCGCGCGCAGTTTCGCCAGTTCCGCCTTATCCATGCCGCCCCTCGCCGCTTCGTTCGTCGCCGCGTTTGCCACGGATCGCGGGCCAGCGGCAAGCCTTAGACGTCGAGCGCCTTATCGGCGAGGATCTGGTTCATGTCGCGCGCCGGCTCCGCGCAGCCGGCTTCGCCGACGATGCGGGCGGGAACGCCGGCGACCGTCTTGTTGGCCGGCACCGGGGAAAGCACCACCGAACCCGCCGCGACGCGCGAGCAATGGCCGATCTCGATATTGCCGAGAATCTTCGCGCCCGCGCCAACCAAGACGCCGTGACGAATCTTCGGGTGGCGGTCGCCCGTCTCCTTGCCCGTGCCGCCCAGCGTCACGCCCTGGAGGATCGACACATCGTCCTCGATGACGCAGGTCTCACCGACGACGAGGCTCGTCGCGTGGTCGAGGAAGACGCCCTTGCCGATGCGGGCGGCCGGGTTGATGTCGACGCCGAACACCGCCGAGCAGCGGCTTTGCAGGAGCAGCGCGAAATCGCGCCGCCCCGCGTGCAGCATCGCGTGGGCGAGCCGGTGCGATTGCAGCGCGTGGAAGCCTTTGAAATAGAGCAGCGGCTCCATCATGCGCAGGCAAGCGGGGTCGCGGTCGGCCACCGCCATCAGGTCGGCGCGGAAGGCGACGCCGATCGAGGGGTCGCGGTCGATGAGATTCTCGTATTCCTGCCGGATCATCGCGCCCGGCAGATCGGGATGCGCCAGCCGCTCGGCGACGCGGTGCGAAATCGCGTGTTCGAGAATGTCGTGGTTGAGGATCGCGGTCGTCAGAAAGCCGCCGAGCGCAGGGTCGCGCTTGATCGCCTCCTGCGCTTCGACGCGCAGGCGCGCGAACAGGGGATCGTTATGGCCGAGCCCGACCAGTTTGGCGACATTCGGCATTGACCCACCTCCCCAAAACCGGACGCGATCCTACCACGCCCCGCGCCGGCCGCGAAGCGCGGCCGGCGTGGGATTGCACTTAGGCCGATCCGCGATTTTTCAAGGGCGCCCATTGTCGATGATCGCCACCGCCCGCGTCCAGCCCGCCGAGGCGCGCGCGATCTTGACCGGGAAGCAGGCGATCATGAAGCCGTGGCTCGGCAGGCTCTCCAGGTTGTGCAGCTTCTCGATGTGACAATAGCCGATCTTGCGGCCGGACTTGTGGCCCTCCCAGATCAGGCTCGCATCGTGCGACTCGGCGTAGCGCTTGGCGGTGTAAACGAAGGGCGCGTCCCAGCTCCAGCCGTCGGTGCCGGTCACCCGCACGCCGCGCGACGTGAGATAGAGCGTCGCCTCGGCGCCCATGCCGCAGCCGGAGGGCACGTAATCCTGGCGGCCATATTTCGCCCCGGCGCTGGTGTTGACGACGACGATGTCGAGCGGCTTCAGTTCATGGCCGATGCGTTTCAGCTCCGCCTCCACGTCCTCAGCGGTGGCGACATAGCCGTCGGCGAAGTGGCGGAAGTCGAGCTTGACCGCCGGCTGGAAGCACCAATCGAGCGGCACCTCGTCAATGGTCAGCGAGCGCTCGCCATCGTTCATCGTCGGGTGATAGTGCCAGGGCGCGTCGAGATGGGTGCCGTTGTGGGTGGAGAGCTTGACCGTCTCCACCGCCCAGCCCTTGCCGTCGGGCAGGTCTTCTTTTTTCAGGCCAGGGAACAGCGGCAGGATGCCGGGCAGGCTCTGGTCGTGGTTGACATATTCGATCGCCGGGCCGGGGCCGAGATCGGCGGGCACGTCGTTTTCGAGCGGCACCGAGAGGTCGATGATCTTGCGGGGCATGTTCTCAATCCTGGGTGATGACGCGGTTGCGCAATGTGCCGATGCGGTCGACGACGAGTTCGACGGTGTCGCCGCTTTGCAGAAAGCGGCCGATCTCCAGTCCGCAGCAGTTGCCGACGGTGCCGGAGCCAAAAACCTCGCCGGCGTGGATGGTTTCGTCCTGCGAGGCGTAGGACAGGACCTGCGGAAACGAAAACAGCATGTTGGCTGTCTTTCCCTGTCCGCGCGTCTCGCCGTTGACGCGCACTTCGACGTTTAGCGTCTGGGGATCGTCGAGTTCGTCGGGGGTGACGATCCAGGGGCCGAGCACATTGGCGCCGTCGAAGCTCTTGCCCTTGGCCGGGCCGAGCCGGCCAGCCATCTCGGCCATCTGTTTGTCGCGGGCGGAGAAGTCGTTGAAGATCGTATAACCGAAAATGTGGTCGTCCGCCTCCGCCTCGGGGATGTTGGCGCGCGTGCGGCGGGTGACGATGGCGATCTCCAGTTCGTAATCCATAACCCGGCTGTAACGCGGCCAGCGCACAATCGTCTCCGGCCCGACGACGATCATGCGGTTGGTGATGTAGTAGATCGGCATCTGCCGATAGACCTCGGCCAGCGGCTCGGTCGGCTCGGCCATCACGGCCTGGAACGCCGCCTCGCCGCCCTGAGCGCGCGCGCCTAGCGCGCGGCCGCCCCGGCCGGATTGGCGGATGTGGGTCTCAAACGACATCGCGTCGCGCATCTGGCGCGGTTGAAGCGGCGCCAGCAGGCGCACGGCGGCCAGCGGCGTCCAATGCTTGTCGCCATCGGCGAGTTCGCGGGCGAGGTCCAGCCCCATGTCGTCGGCGTCGATCAGCGTCAGCATCGAGGCGAAGGGCGCGGCGTCCCAACCCACGGCGGCGGCGGCGGCGGCGAGATCAAGCACAGCGCCTCTTGCGGTATCGACGACGCCGACGCGGGCGCGCCCGTCGGCTTCATAGGTGGCCAGTTTCACGGAATTCCTCCCTTGCGTTTCACTCGTTTATATACGATCCTAATTTTTGTCGATAATCAAGCGGGCCGAATGCGCCCTCGGAGGATACGCCTTGAGACTGCACCACGCCGGGCTCGCCCTCGCCCTGATCGCCGCCCCCGCCGCCGCCGATCCCGTCAAGATCAAGATCGCCTGCACCGCGACTTCGGACTGCGCCTCGGCGATGGTCGCGACCTATGACGGCATTTTCGCCAAGCACGGGATCGACGCTGAGATGATGCTGATCGGCATCAACACCAACATCCCGCCCGCCATCGCCTCCGATTCGATCCAGGTCGGCGGCCCGACCTCGACGGTGTTCCTGCAAGCCGTCGATGGCGGCCTCGATCTGGTGGCGATCGCCGGCGCCTCCGTCATGAGCCCGGCGATGGACAATCTGATCGCCGTCGTCCAGCGGCCGGGGCTGGCGATGCACAAGCCCGCCGATTTCGTCGGCAAGAAAATCGGC
>JAJYDD010000600.1 GCA_021777795.1 Pseudomonadota bacterium
GGCGACGGGCCGAAACCCGTCGTCGGGCGGGCGCGGGCGTTGCTGCGGCTTGGCCGGGTCGATGAGGCGACGCAGGCGCTGGAGCGCTTCCTCGCTAGCGCGCCCGACAATGTCCCGGCCCTGCGCGAGCTGGCCGCTATCTCGGCCGAGCTTGGCGAGGCCGCGCGGGCGCGCGATCTCTTCGGGCGGCTCGCGCAAGGCGACGCAGAGGCGGTGAAGCCCGAATGGCTGGCCGCGCTCGCCCGCGCCCATCATGATCTCAGCGAATGCGACTCCGGCGCCGCGGCGCTGGCGGAGTTGGAGCGGCGTTTTCCGGCCTCCGCGCTGGCCGAAGGCGAGCGGCTGCGGCTCGCCAAGGAGCGCGATCACGGGCAGGAAGACCTACAGGCGATGATCGTCGCGGCGCGGCGGCGCTTTCCCGACGATCCCACCTTGCGCGCCCATTGGGTCTGGGTGCTGCTGAGCCTCGGCCGGCTCGATGAGGCCGAGCGCGAGGTCGAGGCGCTGGAGGCCGAGCAGGCGCCGGGCGTCGCCTTGGTGGCGCGGCTGCGGCTGGAGACCGACCGCGGCGACACGGCTTTGCGCGCCTATGCCGAGCGATTCGCGGCGGTCGAGGCCTGGGACGAGGTCGATGCGATCCAGATCGGCTACGCGCTGCACGCTTTGCGCGCGCCCTGGGCCAATGCGCTCGGCGGGGCGATCGTCGACACCGCGCGCCGCCGCTTCCCCGACGCGATGCGGCTTCACATGCTGCGCATCCTGTTCGACATCGCGCTCTGCGACAACGCGGCGGCGCTGGCCGGGATCGACGCCATCCCGGCCGCCTACAAGCGGCGTGAGGTCCTGGAACTGCGCGCCTGGGCCGCCGCCCGGCGCGGTCGCGACGACGAGGCCCGGCGCCTATGGGCGGACGTGATCGCGCACAATTATTTCTCGGCGATCCACGCCCCTCTCGGCCGCATAACGCGCGTCAGCCCGGACGACCGGCCGGGGCCGGAGGTCGGCGTCTCCGCCTATGTCGTGTTCCGCAACGAGGAGGCGCAGATCCCAGGCTTCCTCGCCCATCACCGGCGGCTCGGCGTGCGCCGCTTCGTGTTCTTCGACCATTTGTCGACCGACGGCTCGCGCGCGCTGGCGCTCGCCGAGCCCGACATCGTCGTCTACGATTGCCCCGACAGCTATCAGCTCACATCCTCGGGCCGGCGCTGGGTCGCCGAGATCGTCGCCCGCGAGGGCGCGCGCGGCTGGGGGTTGCAGCTCGATATGGACGAGCATCTCCTCTACCCCGGCTGCGAGAGCCTGCCGATCGACCGCTTCGTCGCCTATCTCGACGCGCGCGGCTACGAGGGCGTGCGCGGCTACATGCTCGACGTCTTCCCGCAGCAGTTGATCGGCGACGACGGCCGACCGGCCCCGTTCGCCGACTTCCGCTGGTACGACGACGACTATCGGCTGATCGGGCATGAGCGGCCGCCCTATCTGACGCCGGCAGGCGGCGTGCGGACGCGGTTGTTCGACGCCAAGGAATACCAGCACAAGACGCCGGTGTGGCGGCTCGACGCCGGCCAGATCCTCAATTCGCACGAGACGACGCATCTCAAGTTCGCCGACGTGTCGGCGGCGCTGCTGCATTATAAGCTGATGAATGTCGCGTTGCGCGGCCGCGACGCGCCGGAAGGCAAGGCCGGCGCGGCGTTCCTGGAGCCCGACGCCGACGTCGAAGTGATCCGCCGCCATTCGCGCTATTCGGCGCGGCTCGCGCGGCTTTGGCGAAGCGATCTCGTCGCGCCCGGCGTGTCGCGCCAACTCGCCGACAGCCTGACGCTGGCCGAGCGCGGCCTGATGGAGATGTCGCCGGATTATCGCCGCTGGCTGGAGGCGCGCTGAGCGAGGGACGCATCCTGCCGCGCGCCCGTTTCGTCGAGGCGCGGCGCCCAACGCGAAATCAGCGGCCTGCGTCTCCGAGATCGACGAACGCCAGCGCGTCGATAGCCGCGTTCCTTTCGGTCTCCGTCTGCTTCAGGGAAAGCTCCAGCTGCCGGGTGCTTCCGACGCTGCTCCCCATCAGGACCAGCCCGCCGAGCCCCACGGCGGTCCCGACGATCATGCGCAGCGGCATGAAGCTCACCAGACCGAGAAACAGGCAGATAACGAACGCCGCGCCCGCGAAGGCGCAGGCGCGTCCGGCCATCACGAGCCTGCGGCTGCGCCAGATCGCCTCTCGCAACGCGTCGATCCGCTCCTCAAGTTGCTCGATCCGCTCGGCTGGCGTCGAATGCGCTTCGACCATTGAACTCTCAGGCGGCGTTGCGGGTCGGAGCCAACAGGATATTGCCGCGCTCCGCAAGCAGCGCGAAGCCGCTCGACTTGCCGAAGGGAAATGACTTTTCCAGCCCCGTCAACCGCATTTTCCGCATTAGGCCGACCCGGCGTCGCCAGGCGCCCTCTCACACATGGTTCTCCAGAAACCATGTCTTGAACGCCTCGCTCGCCTGCCGCTTCGCCGCCCCGCCCGTCCGCTTGATCTTGCTGAGGTTCACGTAGGACGGCGCGTGCAGGCGGGTGAAGCCGCAGAGTTCATGCACCCGGTTGAGATGCCCGACCTGATCTTCCAGGAACTCGTGGTATTCGAACGCGATCTTGCGCTCCGTCGGCGGCGTCTTGGCGAACACCTCCAGATA
>JAJYDD010000069.1 GCA_021777795.1 Pseudomonadota bacterium
TTGGCGACGGTGCGATCGCGCGTGTGCCTTCGCCATCCGTTGCGCCCTAAACCTCCACCGCGTCGCCCAGTTTCGGGCAGACGACATCGCCGCCGAGCTTGGCCGCCAGCGTCGCCATCGCCGGCGGCTCGCCGTGGGTGAGGAACGTGCGCTTGGCCCCGACGCGACCGCGCCACGCGATCAACTCGGATTGATCGGCGTGGGCGGAGAAGCCGTTAATGGTGTGGATCTTCGCCCGCACGCGAATCGGCTCGTCGAAGATGCGCACCGTGCGCGCGCCGTCGATGATCTCACGCGCCAGGGTGCCGATGGCGGCGAAGCCGACGAAAATGACGCTGGCGTCGGGGCGGCCGAGATTATGGCGCAAATGGTGGACGACGCGACCGCCTGTGCACATGCCGGAGCCCGCCATCAGGATCGCGCCGCCGGCGAGCCGGTTGAGCGCCATCGAATCCGCGGTCTCGCGCACGAAGCGCAGGCCCGGGGGGCCGAAGGGATCGCGGCCGCGCCGGATCAGGTCGCCGGCCGGGGCGGCAAGGTCGGCCGGGTATCGGCCGAAAATCTGCGTCGCCGAAATCGCCATCGGCGAATCCAGGAACACATGCAGAGCCGGCGACAGCAGGTTGCGCTCGACGCCGTCGCGCAGCCAGAAGAGCAATTCCTGCGCGCGCTCCAGCGCGAAGGTGGGGATGACGACATTGCCGCCGGCGCTGAGACTGGCGTTGAGCGCGGCGTAGAACTCCGCCAGGGAGGCGGCCAGGCTCCTGTGGTTGCGGTCGCCATAGGTGGATTCCATCACCACGACGTCGCCGCCTGGCGGCGGGTCGGGGTCGGCGAGCAGCGGGCGGCCGGGATTGCCGATGTCGCCGGAGAACACGATCGTCCGCGTGGCCCCGTTCTCCTCGGCCTCCAGCCTGACGCTGGCGGAGCCGAGGATGTGGCCGGCGTTGTGGAAGGTCGCGGTCAGGCCCGGCGCCAGCGTGATCGGCGCGCGATATTCGACCGTGCGCCCGAATCGGTCGAAGGCGTTGAAGGCGTCGACCAGCGTATAGACCGCCTCCGGCTCCGGTTCGCCGCGCCGCGCGGCGATGCGGACCCTGCGCCGATGCTCCTCCTCCTGAAGATGCGCGGCGTCGATGAGCACCAGGCGCGCCAGTTCTCGCGTCGCTGCTGTCGAGACGATCTCGCCCTTGAAGCCGCGCTTCACGAGCAGCGGGATGCGCCCGCAATGGTCGAGATGGGCGTGGGTGAGGATGAGGATGTCGATGGCGGCGGGATCAAAGCCGAAGCCGTCGGCGTTCAGCTCCTCCAGCGCGCGCCCGCCCTGATAGGCGCCGCAATCGACCAGAATCTTGGCGCCGGCCGCCTCGACGAGATGGCAGGAGCCGGTGACGACGCGATCGGCGCCGTGAAAGGAAAGTCTCATTTTGCGCCCTCCGCGCCAAAGCTTGCGTTGCGGGCCGCGGTCCAGGTCTGGATCGAATCCCAGATTTCCTGCGCCGTCTCCGCGTGCCAGAACAGTTCCAGATCCTCGGGATCGATGACGCCCTCCTCGGCCAGAAAGTCGAAATCGACGACACGCCGCCAATGGCGCTCGCCGACGAGGACGATGGGCATCGGCGCGATCGTGCGGGTCTGGGCGAGCGTCAGCACCTCGAACAATTCGTCGAGGGTGCCGAAGCCGCCGGGGAAGGCGACCAGCGCCGACGCGCGCTCCAGGAAATGCAGCTTGCGCATCGCGAAATAATGGAAATTGAAGCACAGCCCCGGCGTCACATAGGGATTGGGGAACTGCTCCTGCGGCAGGCGGATGTTGAGGCCTACCGATTTCGCGCCCGCCTCAAAGGCGCCGCGATTGGCCGCCTCCATGATTCCCGGGCCGCCGCCCGTCATCACGAACACCGGTTCGCCTTCGAGCGTCGCCCGCTCGGCCACGAGGCGGCCGAAATCGCGCGCGATCTGGTAATAGCGGCTGTTGGCGAGCGCCCGCTCGGCGCGGCTGAGCCGCTGCAAGGCGTCGCCCTCGTCGCCGGCCGCGCGCGCCGCCACAAGCTCCGCCTGCGCCGCGGCCGGCTCGCGGATGCGGGCGCTGCCGAAGACGACGATCGTGCGCGCGACGCCCGCGGCCTGCAACAGATCCTCGGGTTTCTGGAAATCGAGCATCAGCCGGGCGCCGCGCGCCGAGGGGCCGGCGAGAAAGCCGAGATCCTCGCTGGCGATGCGATAAGCGGCGGAGGCGCGGATGGCGGCGATGCGTTCGGGCGCCTTGGGATCTTCCGAGGCCGGCTTGGGCGTGGATTCCGGCAGCAGCTGTCGGCGCTTGAACGGGTGGGCCGGCAGCCTGGATTTCGCGATGTTCACGCAGCCTCCGCAGCGCTTCCCGCCCTTGACGTCAAGCGTCTTGGCCCTCCCGGCGCCGCCGGTCGGGTGTCTGCGAAGACCCGCGCGCTACTCGGCCGCTTTCTTCATCTCGGGATAGACGCAGGCGGCATCGGCCGCCGGCCGCCGCAGCGGCACCACCTTCGGCGCCTCGAACGGCAGATCCAGCGTCGCCCACACGTCGACCAGCGCCTCGACCAGCGCCGCCACCTGACGTTCGCTGTGGCGCGGCGTCGGGGTGATGCGCAGCCGCTCGGTCCCACGCGCCACGGTCGGGTAGTTGATCGGCTGGATATAGATGGCGTGGCGTTCCAGCAGCAACTCGCTGGCGCGCCGGCATTTGGCGGCGTCGCGCACCATCACCGGCACGATATGGGAGGGATTCTCCAGCACCGGCAGGCCGGCCGCTTGCAGCGCATGCTTGACCAGCAGGGCGTTGGCCTGATGGCGCTCGCGCTCGGCGCTCGACGCCTTCAGGTGACGAACGGCGGCGGTCGCGCTCGCCGCCACGCTCGGCGGAAGCGTCGTGGTGAAGATGAACTGCGGCGCGTAGGAGCGCACCGCGTCGATGAGCGCGGCGCTGCCCGCGATATAGCCGCCCATCGCCCCGAAACCCTTGGCCAGGGTGCCCTCGATGACGTCGATCTCGCCCATCAGGCCCTCGCGCTCGGCGACGCCGCCGCCGCGCGCGCCATACATGCCGACCGCGTGAACCTCGTCGATATAGGTCATGGCGCCGTAGTGCTTGGCGAGCGCCGTTATTTCGGCGATCGGCGCGATATCGCCGTCCATCGAATAGAGGCTCTCGAACACGATGAGCTTGGCGCGCTCCAGCGGTTGGGCGGCGAGCAAGGCTTCGAGATCGGCGACGTCGTTGTGGCGGAACAGCTTGCGCTCGCAGCCGGCGCGCTTGACGCCCTCGATCATCGAATTGTGGTTCAGCGCATCCGAAAGGATGAGGCAATCGGGCAGCAGCGAGGCGATGGTCGAGATGCCGGCGAGGTTGGAAATCCAGCCGGAGGTGAAGACCAGCGCCGCCTCCTTGCCGTGGAGGTCGGCGAGTTCGCGCTCCAGTTCGACGATGGGGCGGTGGGTGCCGGAGATGTTGCGGGTGCCGCCGGCGCCGGCGCCGTGGCGCCTCGCGGCGCGCACGCTGGCCTCGATCACCGCTTCATGGCCGCCCATGCCGAGATAATCGTTGGAGCACCAGATCGTCACTTCGCGCGGGTCGTGTTCCTCGCCGGCCGGGCGCCACAAGGCGAGCGGGAAGCGGGAGGCGTCGCGCTCAAGATTGGCGAAGGTGCGATAGCGGTCTTCCCGCTTCAATTCGGTGATCGCCGCCTCGAATCGCGACTGATAATCCATCGCAGCCATTCCCCTGCCTATTTCGCCGGCTCAGGTTCTCGCACGTCTCGCGCGCCGGACCGTATAGTCCCAAAGCGCCGAAAAGGGCGAGTCCTTTGCAGTTGCGTCGTCGCCAGAGTGTTTACCGGCGAAGCCGTTGCAGGAATGGCCGGATTTTCGGCCGTAGCGCTTGATCGAGCGCAAAGGCCGGACTCTTCCGTTTTGTGTTGGCGCGACGAATGGTCACAGTCTCGCCTTCGCCTCCATTATCCGGCACACTATGGGCCATTCAGGGAGTTGCGCACATGAGATTATCGGGCAAAGTCGCGGTGGTTACGGGCGCCGCGAGCGGCATCGGGCGGGCGAGCGCGCTGGCGTTCGCGGCCGAGGGGGCGAAGGTGGTGGCGGTCGATCGCGACGTCGCGGGCCTTGCCGAGACGGCCGCGGCCATCGGCGAAATCGGCGGCACGGCGCTCGCCCATCCCGCCGACATCGCGGTGGAGGCGGAAGTCGCGCGCTATATCGAACTGGCGCAGGAAACCTTCGGCGGCCTCGACATCGTCTACGCCAACGCCGGGATCAGCGGCGGGCTGACGCCGCTGCTGGAGCAGAGCGTGGAACTGTGGAGCGAGGTTTTGCGCGTCAACCTCATCGGCCCGTTCCTGGCGATCAAGCACGCGGCGCCGGTGATGGCGGCCAAGGGGCGCGGCTCCATCGTGCTGACAGCCTCTGTCGCGGGCTTGCGCGCCAGCGCCGGCGGCAGCCCCTACGCCGCCAGCAAGGCCGGCGTCATCAGCCTCGCCCAGACGGCGGCCAATTCGCTCTCGGGCACGGGCGTTCGCGTCAACGCCATCTGCCCCGGCCTGATCGAAACGGGCATGACCAAGCCGATGTTCGATCACGCCCGCGCCAAGGGGTCGCAGGGCAAGATCGGCCAGCTCAACCCGCTCAAGCGCGCCGGAATTCCCGAGGAGATCGCGGCGATGGCGCTGTTTCTGGCCAGCGACGAGGCGTCCTATGTGAACGGGCAGGCATTTGCGGTTGACGGCGGCCTGTCGAGCACGCATCCGTTTACGGTCCCGTGGCGTTAAAAGAGCGGGGCTGAAGCCGGGGGGCAGGTCGTGAAAACCCAGATCGTGGTTGTGGGCGGCGGCGCGGGCGGGCTCGAACTGGTGCGCAAGCTCGGCGCCAAACTTGGACAGGAGTCGTTCGACGTCATCCTCGTCGAGCGCAACCGCACGCATATCTGGAAGCCGCTGCTGCACGAGGTGGCGGCCGGCGCGCTCGACGCGAATATGGACGAGGTCGGCTATGGCGGCCACGCCAACCGCTGGGGCTATCGCTTCTTCTTCGGCGCGCTGGAGGGGATCGACCGGGAGGCGCGACAGGTCATCGTCGCGCCGATCCTGGATGAGAACGGCGCCGAACTGATCGCGCGTCATCGCATCCGCTACGATTACCTTGTCATCGCCGTCGGTTCGGTGTCCAACGATTTCGGCACGCCGGGCGTCGCCCAGCATTGCCTGTTCCTGGAGGATCGCCAGCAGGCCGACCGCTTCCGCCTCAAACTGCTCAACCATTGCCTGCGCGTTTCGCGCGCACTCGCCGCCGATCCGACGGCGCAGGCTTATGTCGATGTCGCCATCGTCGGCGGCGGCGCAACCGGGGTTGAGCTTGCCGCCGAACTCTACAACGCCGCCGCCGCCCTCAAGCATTACGGGCTGGAGGTGTTCGACGAGCGCCGGCTCCGCGTGACGCTGATCGAGGCGGGGCCGCGCATCCTGCCGGCCTTGCCGGAGAGCCTGGCCAAGGCCGCCCGCCAGGAACTGACGACGCTCGGCGTGCGCGTGCTCGAAGGCACGGCCGTCACCGAGGTCACGCAAGGGGCGATGCGCACGGCCGGCGGCGAGGAGATCCGCGCCGACATGCTGGTGTGGGCGGCGGGCGTGCGCGGCCCGGCGATGCTGCAACACATGGACGGGCTGGAGGCGACGCGCAACAATCAACTGGTGGTGCTGCCGACGCTGCAAACCACGCGCGACCCGCGCATTTTCGCCATCGGCGACTGCTGTTTCTTCAAGCCCGAGGGCGGCGACAAGCCGATCCCGCCGCGCGCCCAGGCCGCCCATCAGATGGCGGCGACGGCGCTGGCCAATATCATCGCGCTTATCCAGAACGATCCGCTGAAGCCGTTCGTCTATCAGGATCGCGGCTCGCTGGTGTCGCTGAGCCGGTTCTCGACCGTCGGCAGCCTCATGGGCAATCTCGTCGGCGGGCGCATGGCGATCGAGGGGCGGCTGGCGCGGCTCGTCTATCTCTCGCTCTACAACATGCACCTTCTGGCCATCCACGGCTGGCTCAAGGGCGCGGCGCTGATCGCGCTCGGCCACGCCAATCAGGTCGTGCGGCCGAAACTCAAGTTGCACTGAGGGGCGTTTTCGCGGCAAACCGGCGCTCGCACATGGGAGCGTTTGATGTCGGAGAGTTTTGACGTCGTCGTCGCGGGTGGGGCGGCGATGGGATCGTCGCTGGCCTATCACCTGACCGCCGAGCCCGGCTTTGCCGGCCGCGTGCTGGTGGTGGAGAAGGATTTTTCCTACGCTCGCGCCGCGACCTCGCTATCGCTGAGTTCGATTCGCCAGCAGTTTTCTTCGCGCATCAACATCCGCGTCGGTCTCGCCGGCTTCGCCTTCCTGAAAGGCGCGCGCGAGACGCTGGCCGTCGATGGCGACGGGCCGGATCTGCCGATCACCGAGAACGGCTATCTCTATCTGGCGAGCGCGGCGGGCGCTGAGACGCTGCGCCTCAACCATGCCGTCCAGATCGCCGAGGGCGCCGATATAGTGCTGCTGTCGCCTGACGAGACGCGCGCGCGCTTTCCGTTCCTCGAAATGGATGGCGTCGCGCTCGCCTCCTTCGGGCAGACGGGCGAGGGCTGGTTCGACGCCTATTCACTAATGCAGGCGTTCCGCCGCAAGGCGGTGTCACAAGGGGCGGTCTACCGGCAGGACGAGGTGGTCGAGGTCGAGCGCGAAGGGGCGAGGGTGACGGCGGTGAAACTGGCGAGCGGCCAGCGCGTCGCCTGCGGCGCCTTCGTCAATGCGGCGGGCGCCTCGGGGGCGGCGAAACTCGCGCGGACGATGGGCGTGGCGATCCCGGTCGAGGCGCGCAAGCGTTGCGTGTTCGTGTTCGAGGCGGCCAAGGTAGCCGACAAGTTCCCGCTGCTGATCGATGCGAGCGGCGTCTATGTGCGCCCCGAGGGGCGGCACTATGTCGTCGGCGGCCCGCCGCCGGCGCCGGACCCGGACACGCAGGATTTCGAGGTCGATTGGCCGCAATTCGAGGAGACGCTATGGCCGGCCTTGGCCGCCCGCATCCCCGCCTTCGAGGCGCTGAAGCTCGTGCGCGCCTGGGCGGGGCATTACGATCTCAACACCTTCGATCACAACGCCATCGTCGGCCGGCTGCCCGGCTACGACAACGCCTATGTCGCGGCGGGCTTCTCCGGCCACGGCGTGCAGCAATCCCCGGCGGTGGGGCGGGGACTGGCGGAGTTAATCGTCCACGGCGGCTATCGCGCGCTCGACCTCTCCGATTTCGCGTTTGAGCGCATCGCGGCGGGCAAGCCGCTCATGGAGCGCAACGTGATCTGAGGCGCTTTCCGGCGTGAGCGCGCGCGGGAGGCATGATATAAGCGACGCCATGAGCCAAGCCGCCCAAAAACTCATGGACGTCGATGAATTCCTCGCCTGGGCCGAAGGCCGCGAGGGCAAATGGGAATTGCACGACGGCGCGGCGGTCGCGATGGCGCCGGAGCAGGCTTTTCATTCGCGCGTCAAAACTTACGCGGGCGCGGCGCTGCTCGCCGCGCTTCGGCGCATAGGCGCCGATTGCGGCGTCTACACGGACGGACTGTCGGTGCAGATAACGGCGCGGCACAGCTTTGTGCCAGACCTGCTCGTCACCTGCCCGCCTACGCCGCCAAAAGTGGTCAAGACCACGACCCCCCTCATCGTGGTCGAAGTGCTCTCGCCTTCCACCGCCGGCTTCGACCACGGCGCCAAGCTGGAGGGCTATTTCAGCCTGCCCAGCCTCGTCCATTACCTGCTGATCGACCCCGACCGGCGCGTGTTGATCCTGCACAGCCGCGCCCGCGAGGGCGTCATCGAGACGCGCATCCTGCGCGAGGGCGAGGCGAGGCTCGATCCGCCCGGCCTCGCCTTCGATGTCGCGGAACTGTTCGGCTAGGCCCTCGCATGCTCCGCGATCGCGTCCACAAGCTGCGGCCATAGCGCGCGCGGCAGGGTGTGGCCCATGCGGTCGAGCAGCAGAAGCTTGGCGCCCGGGATGGCGCGCGCGGTTGCCTTGCCGGCCTCGACCGACACCAGGGGATCATCGACGCCGTGGATCACCAGCGTCGGCGTCTTCAGCTTGGCGAGCGCCTCCGTGCGGCTGGGCGCCGCGCCGACCGCCGCCATCTGGCGAATGCCGCCGGGGGGGTTGAGCCCGCGCGCGGCGGCGCGCGTGGCGCGGGTGCGGGCGTCGGCGTCCTCGGCCGCGTCGGCATAGCCGCGCAGCAGTTCGGCCATGCGGATATTCGCCGCGACATAGGCCTCCACCGTCAGCGGCGGCGGGGCGATCATCGCCGCCCAGACCTCGGGCTTGGGCGGCGGCAGGTTACGCTCGCCGGTGTTGGACATGATCGAGGTCAGCGTCAGCACGCGCTCGGGATGCTGGATGGCGACGAGCTGCGCGATCATGCCGCCCATCGAGGCGCCGACGACATGCGCCTTGGCGATGCCGAGCGCGTCCATCAGCCCGACCGTGTCGGCCGCCATGTCGTCGAGCGAATAGGGCGCCTTCAGCGGCTCCAGCCCCGCGAAGACGCGGGCGAGATCCGGCGGCGGCGCGCTGATGTAGGAGGATTTGCCGATGTCGCGGTTGTCGAAGCGCACCACCCAATAGCCGCGCGCCGCGAGCCGCTCGCAAAGCTCGACCTCCCACCATACCATCTGCGCGCCCAGACCCATGACAAGAACCAGCGCGGGATCGGTGGGCGCGCCAAAAGTCTGGTAGCAAAGGCTGAGACCGTTGGCGTCGGCGAGCTGTTCTTCGGGGTCGATGCGCGTCATGGACATAAGCGAGATCCTGGGGGAGCGAGATCCTGGGGGAAGATGGTTCAGCTATGAACCGCCGCGAGGCGGGGCGTCAAATCGGGAGGCGACATGGATACGATCGCAAAGTGGCGCGAGATTGCCGAGGCCCATGATATTGCGGCGCTGGCGGGGCTGCTCGCCGAGGAGGTCGTGTTCCGCTCCCCAGTGGTCCATACGCCGCAGCGGGGCCATGCGATCACACTCAAATATCTTGCCGCCGCCTTCCATGTGCTCAACAACGCCAGCTTCGCCTATATCGGCGAGTGGCGGGCCGAACGCTCGGCGGTGCTGGAGTTCACGACCACGATCGAGGGCGTGGAGATCGACGGCGTCGACATCATCTCCTGGGGGCCGGACGGGCGCATCGTCGATTTCAAGGTGATGGTGCGGCCGCTGAAGGCGATCAACATGCTGCATCGGCTGATGAGGGAGCGGTTGGCGGGCTAGACCGGCGCGAACGCTTGCCGCTCCAGCCTTTTGTGCAGCCGCGCCATCAGCGCGGCGGCGAACAGGGGCGTGGCCAGATTGAGGATCGGCACGGCGACGAAGGCGGCGATGACGAGCCCGCCCAGGAACACCGGCATAGCGAAATAGCGCCGCATCGCCCGCGCCTCGTTGGCGGAGCGGAAGCGCATCGCCGCCAGCTCGAAATATTCGCGTCCCAGCAGATAGGCGTTGGCGGCGAACCAGCCGGCAAAGCCGAATCCCGGCAGGAAGAACAGCACCAGCGCCGCCAGCATCACGATCAGCGTCAGCGCCGCGAAGCGCAGCGAGGCGAGGGTCGCGTCCCACAGCGGCGCGGCGCGCCCCGGCGGCCCGTTGGGGTCGACCTCGCGCTCGACGATGGCGGCGATTTCGTCGAAGAAGAAGCTGGCCACCAGCGAGGTCGTCGGCGCGGCGAGCAAAGCCAGCCCCGCGACCAGCCCAAGACCGACGGCGAGCGAAATCACCGTCGCCAGCCAGCCGTGCGAGACATGGACGAAATGCAGCGCGATCTGGTCGAGCACGAGGCCGCCGAAAACGAGCACCGCGACGGTGAGCCCGACAGACTTCACCATTACGCTGCGGAAGGGCGGCGAGAACACGTCGTTGAAGGAGTCGAGGGCGTCTTGAAGCATCGGCTCCCATGTGGGCGCGCGCGAGCGCGATGTCCAGCGCGGCGGGATCGGCGCTCTCGCCCGCCTTAAGCTAACCGCCGCTCAGGTTCATTTGCCGACGAACGTGCCCGACCAGCCTCCGGCCGCCAGCTTGATTTGATTGCCCTCGACACGGGCCGACTGCGGCCGCTTGAACGCCGCCCTGGCGATAAACGGAACGTTCGACGTCGGCTTCGTGTCTTCCAGGGTGATCGCGATGCGGCCGTCGATGCGGCAGACCGATATACCGCCGCTCAACCACAATTGATCGGCTTTGTGGGCCGTATAGACCAGACCGTCCGCCCCATTGGCGATCGAGATGGTCATGGGCTTGCCGTCGTTCTCGGTCGTCTCGCGCCACCGTGTTTTGACGTGATTCGCTTTGACCTCGTGGACAGTTTTGAAGCACTTGGCCTCGGCCAGCGTCGGCGCGCCGAGCGCGAGAAGGCTGATGAGTAATGTCAAACGGGTCAGAGTCACGACAACCTCCAGGTAGTCGGCGCGCGTCAATAGATCAAACGCTGCCTGGTTCAGGGAAAACCGGCGCAAACACCCTTGGCGGCGCAAGCGCGCCATTGCGCGCTTGCGCCGCCAAGTGGATATAGTGTCCGTCAAGAGCCGCGCCCAGGTCAAGCGCGGTAAAGCGACCGAATCGGCGGCGGTAGCCGCAGTTTTTGCAGTCTCAGTTCTTGCGGCGGTGGCGCCAGACAAACGTGTTGCTGGCCGCGTAGTTCCACACTACGCCGATGATCGCTCCGGCCATGCCGGAGATGATCTCCCAGCCCATGCCGCCCGGCCCCCAACTGCGGTGGGCGTGATAGAGCAGGTTGGCGACATTGACGTTGGCGATCGCCCCGACGCCGCACAAGCCCGCGAAAATGAGGAAGCCGGTGATCTTGCTGACGCCGCGATAGCGGCGGTTGCGGTAGGTGATCTCGTTGTTGAGCACGAAGTTGCTGGCCATCGCCGCTACCGTCGCGCCGATCTGGCTGACGGTGAAATCGCGCGGCGCGCTGCCGCCGATCAGCAGCCACAGCACCGCCAGATGCACGATGAGGCCGACGGCGCCGATCATCGCGAACAGAACGAAGCGAACCGGCAGCGCGCCGCCGCTGGCGTGATGGACGACGAGGCCCAGAAAATCCAGCCCGACCAGCGGCGAGAGTTTCGATTCGCCCGCCGTGCGCGGCCGGAACACATAGGGGATCTCGACCGCCTTCAGCGTCTGGCGCGCCGACAGGATGAGATCGACGAGGATCTTGAAGCCGTCCGGCGACAGCCTCGGCGCCAGCCTGGCGACGATCTCGCGCCGCGTCATGAAGAAGCCGCTCATCGGGTCGGAGACCTCGACGCCGGAGACCAGGCTGAAGAACCATTTGCCGAGATCGCTGAGTTTTTGGCGCGCCGGCGACAGGCCGCCGGGCTTGGTGGGATCGGGGATGCGCGTGCCGATGGCCAGATTGCCCGCAGCCCGCTCCAGCGCCGCGTACATCTGCGGCAGCACCGTTTCGTCGTGCTGGAGATCGCCGTCGATGACGGCGACGAAATCGGCGCTGGAGGCGAGCCAGCCCTCGATCACCGCGCCGGCCAGCCCCGTGCGATTGACGCGGCGCAGGCAGCGCATGCGCGGGTCGCGCCGGGCGATGGAATAGGCGACATCATAGGTGCCGTCGGAGGAATCGTCGTCGACCACCACCATCTCCCACGGCAGCCCGTCGAGGACGACGGCCAGCCGCTCGAACAGGCGCGGCACGTTGGCGGCCTCGCGATAGGTCGGCACGATGACGGACAGCGTGGGACGGGACGGCGTCGCCGCAGCGGACATGGAGGCTCTCGGAAAGGATTCGCGGGGAAGACTTTACGTCGCGGCCCGCAAAGGCGCGGTAAACGCAGGCGGCCCGGTCTCGTCGCCCCGCGCAAATGCGTCGAAAGCTTTGAAAAACAGTTGCCGGAACGTATCGCGCTCGAACATCGCCTCGTGGCGCGCCCCGTCGATGACGATGAGATGGCCGGCGCGCAGCCGCGTGGCGAAGCGTTCGAGGCTGCGGGTGTCGACGACCCGGTCGGCGCCGGAGGCGATCACCAGCGTCGGCGTGGCGATGGCGCGCGGATAATCGGGCTCGGCGAAGGCGCGCATGAGGCGGAAGGCCGCGTGAACCCAGCCGATCGTCGGTCCGCCAAGGCCGAGGGTAGGGTGGGCGGCCAGCGTCTCGCCCATGCGGGCGTAGCGCGCGGGGTCCGAGGTCAGCACATTGCCCTCGAAAGGGTTGCGGCTATAGGCGCGCGCGCCGCCGCCGCCGGGCGCGTAAAAACCGCCGAGGCCGGCGCCGTCGAGCGCCTCGACCAGCCAACGCTCATAGCGCGGCTCGGCGTGGCCGTAGAGGGCGATCATCGGCGAGGTCAGCACGAGGCGGTCGAACGGGCAGCGGCCGCCGTGGGCGATGCGCAACATGATCGCGCCGCCCATCGAATGGCAGAGGCCAATCCACGGGCGCGGGCAATGCGGCGCCAGCACCTCGCGCTGGAGGCTGAGACAATCGCGCTCGTAGAGGCCGAAATCGTCGATATGGCCCTTGAAGGGATCGCGCAGCAGGCGCTCCGAGCCGCCCTGGCCGCGCCAATCCAGCGTCGCCACCGCGAAACCGCGCGCGAGGAGATCGCCGATGGTCTCGTAATATTTCTCGATATATTCGGCGCGCCCGCCCAGCAGCACGATGGTCCCGCGCGCGTTCTGAGGCGTCCAGCGCGCGGCGCGCAGGCGCACGCCGTCGAGCGCGGTCAATTCGTGCTCGACGGCGCCGGGCGGGATCGGGTTTTCGGCGATGGCGTAAAGCGCCATGCGGGCGGCCTCCGGTTGTGCGG
>JAJYDD010000070.1 GCA_021777795.1 Pseudomonadota bacterium
GCGCGCGCAAATTCGCCTTCAAGATTTGCGTTCCGGGCCGGGGGAAACAAACTTCAGCCGCTCCAGCACCTCGGCGCTGCGCTCGACGGCGCTGCGAATGCCTTCGAGCAATTTGCGCATATTGGCGGGATCGGCGGCGTCGGTCACTTCCAGCGCCGCCAGTTGCGCATTCTCGATCACTTGCGCGATGAGGCTTTGGGCCGTCAGATCGGACTCGGTTTCGAGCCGCGCGTTGAGCCGCCGGCGGCTGCCGAGAAGGCTCTCCTGGAAACGCCGGCGCGCGGTTTCGGCGGCATGCCGCTCGGTCAGATCGGTGAAGATCAGCACGGAGCCGAGCGGCCGCTCGTCGCGGGCGGTGATCGCGTCGGCGCGCACATGCAGGGGAACGCCGGGGGCGTCGCGGGCGGCGAGGATTACGTCGCCACGCCAGCCGCGCCGCGACTGGCGTAGCGCCTTCAGCCGCATCGCCATGTCCTTGGGATCGGCGAAATAGGGCGGCAGATCGTCGAGGCGGCGCAAGGCGCCGGGCCGCGCACCGATCAGCTTCTCGAAGGCGGCGTTGCTTTCGAGCAGCCGCCCGCTGGAATCGGCGATGATGACGAGGTGCTCGGACGCCTTCACCCGCTTGGAGACCTGATCGAGCTGATCCTTGGCGATGACGATTTGCACCGCGCGAAATTGCATGATGACGTCGGTGACGCTGGCGCCGATCATGCGCGCCGTGGCGATGTCGGTCGGCGTCCAGGGATCGGACGTGCCTTCGACGACCTGATGCCATTGCGCGAAGGAACGGCGCGGCGACAATTCGCTGGGATCGTCGTTTTCGGAGGGCGACTTGAACGGCTTGCCGCCCCAGGTGATCGTGCGCACGCGCTCGTGGCGGAACCAGATCAGCAATTCGTCGCCGTCTCCGGAGACCCTGGCGGCGGCGATCCCCGCCGCAACGCCGGTCAACTCGGCGAATGCCGGCGCCTCCGCGCCGAGGCTGGCCGTGGCGTAGAAACCCTCGACGAAGCGCGGCTTCAGCCATTGCGCGAGCGCGCGGATCGCCTCGGCCCCCGGCGTCTCGCCGATCGTTTGAATCTGGCCCTCGAAGATCAGCGCCGCGCCGCTGGCGCCGAGCGGCAGCAGCAGCGGGCGGGCGCCGTCGAACAAGGCGCCGCGCCAATCGCCGTCGCGCGAGATGCTGGCGATCATGCGCTGCTCCAGCCGCCGCGCCGCCAATTCGCATTGACCGCGCGCGAAGCTTTCCAGCGCCGCGATGCGCGTGCCGATGGCTTCCGCGAGGAGTTCGCAGACCGAGCGCATCTCGAAGGGCAGGAAGCGCGGCGAATAATGATGGCAGGAGACGAGCCCCCACAGCTTGTCGCCGACCATCAGCGAGACGACGAGCGTCGCCGTCACGCCCATGTTCTTGAGATATTGCACATGGATCGGAGAGGCGCTGCGCAGGAAGCACAGCGACATGTCGAGTTCCTGGCCGGTTAGCGGCGAAACGCGCGGCTCGATCGGGGCGGCGGCGTATTGCACGTCGCCGAGGATGCGCACGCGGTTGCGCATATAGAGCCGGCGCGCGATCTGCGGGATGTCGGAGGCGGGATAGCGGTTGCCGAGGAACGCCTCCAACTCCGGCTTGCGCGTCTCCGCGAACACCTCGCCGTGGCCCTCCTCGTCGAAACGGTAGATCATCACCCGGTCGTAACCGGCGATTTCCTCGAAGATGCGCGCCGCCGCGTCGCTGAGCGAGGCGAGCGAACCGGCGCTCATGATCGTTTGCAGCGCGCGCTCGATGTCGCCCGCAAGGTTCGGAAGCGGGGCGACATCCTCGATCTCGACCACGAGTTCGCCGCCGGCGGCGCGGTGCAGCAGCGCATTGACGGCGCGGCGAGGGTCGGCGAGCCGGCAGCGCGCGACATAGGGGATCACGTCGGGATGGTTCGGCATGTCCTGCGCGCGCTTCCATACGTCGCCGCCGAGCGCGCGCAGGTTGCGGTCTTGCAGCGGCGCGTCGAGGCCCAGAAAGGCCGCGGCGTTGGCGCTGGCTTGCAGGATCGTCAGGTCGCTTTCGCGCACGGTGATGAGGGCGCCGTGCGGCTGGATGCCGCCGGCGAGGTGAATTTGCTCGCGCTCGCAATTCGAAAGCGTCGCCGCGCCGAAAGCCGGCGCTGCGGACAGATTTGGCGGCATGGATCCTCCTCCTCCCGCCGGACGGTCTTCGCCGTGTCTCAGGGCGGATCCAATTTGTACTTGTTCAGCTTAACGTGCAGCGTTTGCCGGCTCAAGCCCAGGCGTCGCGCTGCCAGCGTGCGGTTGCCGCCGGTCTTTTCGAGCGCTTCCTCGATATAGCGGCGCTCGATCGTCTCGACCGCCGCCTGCACCACCGCCTCCAGCGAATCCTTTGGCGGCGCGAGGCCGCCCGCGAGATCGACGATCTCGCTGACGCGCTCGGGCCGCGATTCGCGCGGGCTGACGTCGCGCATCACCAGGCCGATGGTCTTGGGCGCCGGGGTTCTGTCGCCGACGGCGGAGATTTCGACCTGCGTCACCGATCCCAGTTCCCCCTCGAGCCGGCAGCGCATCATCCTCACCGCGCCGTGGCGCTGAACGAGGCCGGCGACGACCGAAAAATCCTCGCCGGGATGGGAGAGCCAGCGCTTCAGGTTCTGGCCGATAACGGCGCTCTCGACGCCGACCTGGGCAAGGTCGAGAAAGGTCGGATTGGCCTTGATGAGCGCGCCTTCGCGATCGACGATGACGAAGGCGTCGGGCAGGCGGTGGAGAATCTGTTCGAGGTTGTCGCTGTCCGGGGCGGTCTCCGTCGGGGCGCTGAGCGCCGACATCTGCAACAGATAGAAGGCGTCGGCGTCGCTGGTCACCAGCGAGGCGCGCAGGCTCCACTGCGAGCCGTTGGGCAGATGCAGCGCGATATTGGGCGCGCGCTCCTGCGACCGCGCCACCTCCAGCGCCCCATCGAGCGCCTTGCGGTCGCGCGCCGAAAGTTCCGGCAGGAATTCGGCGCCCGGCAGCAGGCCGAGCTGGCGCGCGGCGGCGACATTGGCTTCCACCACGCGCAGATTGGAGGCGCGCACTAGCGCCACCGCCTCGTTGGAGGCGTCGAGCACGGCGCGATAGCGCCGCTCGATGTCGCGCAGGCGCCAGAAATCCTGCTCGCGCGCCTTTTGCGCGTCGACGAGGCGGCTCTGGAGGTCGGAGACGTTTTGCAGGTTGCGCCCGATGGCGACGAAGCCGGCGTCCTTGCCGAGACTGACGGTGGTGTATTCGACCGGCAATTCGCGCCCGCTCGGCAGCAACTGCTGGACGCGGAAACATAGGGATTCGCCGCTGCGGCGCGAAGCCTCCATCGCCTGCGCGACGCGGCCCACAAGCTGCGGCGGCACAATCTCGCCCCAGCGGCGGCCGCGCCAGCGCTCCAGCGCCTCGTCTTCGAGATCGTCGGACGGCGCGACATTACGGATCACGCCGTCGCGATCCAGCGTCAGCGTGATGTCCGGCTTGTCGGCGGGTTCGTCGATCATTCCGACCCTGGCATTCCGGCCCTCGCGTTGCGAACCTTCGGAAGCGCTCGGTTTCTGCGCGCCTAGACTGGGATAGACCACTCGCGCCGTCCTGCCAAGCAAATTGCCTGGACACGCGAGGAATTGTCGTGTCCACGCGACAATGTAGGATGGCGAAGCGTAAACACAACATCGCGCAGACGCCCTGAATCGCGGAACCGCGCCCGGCTTTTGCCGACGCCAAAAGTTCGCCTGTCGCCTTGTCGACTCTCGCGACGGCGATACGGAGCGCAGACTGGTCGCAACGCTCGTTTTACCGCCCGGCTTCGGCGGCTGACCGCGACGGGCCGCCGCGCAGCGGCAATTCCGGCAGGAACAGCACCAGCAGGAACCCGGCCGCCGCCACGACCGCGCCGAGCGCGAAGGCGTGGGAGAGCCCCACACGATAGGCCGAAAGCACGGCGGCGCGCTGTTGCGGCGCGAAGGAGGCGATCTGGAGCACGCCGCCGGAGGCCTGCAAGGCGCTGGGCAGCGCGCTGAGGCGGGAGGTCAGCGCGGCGCCGGAGGCCGCCACGCCGAGCGCGCCGCCGAGCGAGCGCAGAAACGCGGCGGCGGCCGTCGCGCCGCCGAGTTCGCCGCGCCCGACGGCGTTCTGAATCGCCGTCGTGAGGTTGGGCATGACAAAGCCGATGCCGGTCCCCATCAGCACCAGCACGCCTTCGATCGGCAACACCCCGACCTGGCTGCGCGCGGCCCAGGCGAGCGCGACATAGGACAGCGTCGCCGCCGCCAGCCCCAGCACCGGGAACAGCTTGTAGCGGCCGGTGCGCGACACCATGCGGCCGCCGACGAACGAGGCCACGATGACGCCGCCCATCATCGGCGAGATCAGCAATCCGGCGCTGGCGGGGCTGGCGCCCATCAGCAATTGGAACATCAGCGGCAGGTAGACGGCCGCGGCGAACAGCGCCATCGCCGCCAGCGCGATCACGCCAGCGCCAATGACGAACACGCGGTTGCGGAACAGGTTGGGCGGCAGGATGGGTTGCGCGACCCTGATCTCGACCGCCGCCAGCGCGCCGAAGCACAGGATCGTCGCCGCGCCCAGGCCCAGAATCGGCGCCGAGGCCCAGGGATAGACGCCGCCGCCCCAGGTCAGCAGCAACAGCAGGCACGAAGTCCCGGCGATCATCAGCAGCGCGCCGCCGAAATCGATGCGCGGCTTCAGGCGACTCTCATGCGGGCGCAGAAAGGCCAGGATGAGCGCCAGCGCCGCCGCGCCGACCGGCAGGTTGACGTAGAATATCCAGCGCCACGACGCATATTGCGTGATGAGGCCGCCGATCAGCGGCCCCGCGACCGAGCAGGCGGCGAATACGGCGGCGAACAAGCCCTGGTAGCGCCCGCGCTCGCGCGGGCTGACGAGATCGCCGATCACAGTCTGGGCGAGCACGATGAGGCCTCCGGCCCCCAATCCCTGCAAAGCGCGCGCGAGGATGAGCTGGAGCAGGGCGCCGGCGAGGCCGCAGGCGACCGAGCCGACCAGGAACAGGGAAATCGAGACCGAAAAGGCGGATTTGCGGCCGTAGAGATCGCTGAAGCGGCCATACAACGGCGCCGACACCGTGCTGGTGACGATGAAGGCGGTGACCACCCAGGACAGATGCTGGAAGCCGCCGAGGTCGCCGGTGATGCGCGGCAACGCGGTGGCGACGATGTTCTGATCGAGGGCGGCCAGCGCCAACGCCATCATCAGGCCGATGAGCACCATGCGCAACTCGCGCGCCGAGATTTCCGCCTCGCGCAAAGGCGGCGCGACAGCCTCGCCCGGCCGCTCGCCGAGGGCGGGTTCCTGATCCATGCTGGGGGCCTTTGATTTGGAAAAGCAGCGGCCCCTTTTTCCGCCCGATTAAGGCCAGCGAGTGGCGTGGCGGATTTCGAAACAGGCGCCGCGCCGGGTGGGCGCGGCGGTGCTTGTTGCGTGATCGCCGCTTTAAGGGGTCGCGGCCGCCTTCAATTTGGAGAGCGCGCGGATCTTCACCCGCACGCTCGCCGGCTTGGCCGCGCCCGGGATCATCTCGCCGGTGGCGGGGTTGCGCACCAGAACGCCGGCCTTGCGCGCGGGAACCTTGCGCAGGTTCACCTTGAGCAGGCCGGGCAGCGCGAATTCGCCGAGCCCACGCGGGTGGACCGAGCCGAGAAAGACGTTCTCGATCGTCTTGTAGACGCCGACCGCGGTCTTGCGGGGAATCTCGTTCTCCTCGGCGATGAGGTTGATGAGCGCGGATTTGGTCATCGCCTGCTTGACAGGCTTGACCGCCGGGGCCTCCGCTTTCGTTGTTTTCTTCTTGGCCGCCTTCGGCGCAGGTCGCTTCGCCATGCAATTTCCTTCGAAAAACCGCCACTTCAGAAGGCGGGCTAAGCGGGGCCGATAAAGAATCAGCAGCCGATTCGCAACTTCGCAAGTCCGCGACCCCTGACTTGACGCGGGCGCGGCGATCCCGAAATAAACGCCCGCGCGTTCCTCCTGTCAAAGGGCGCTCAGCCGCGTTCTCTGAGAACAGGTATAGGCTCCATGTCGTCCGATTTCCCGCTCAGCAGCCGGCAGAACGACATCGTTTCCTTCGCGCGCGCCGTCGGCCGGGTCGAGGTCGAGGAGCTTGCGGTGCGATTCGAGGTCACGCCGCAGACCATCCGGCGCGATCTCAACGATCTCTGCGACCGGCGCATCCTGACGCGCACGCATGGCGGGGCGGTCGTCTCGTCTTCGGTCGAAAATATTTCCTACGAGGCGCGAAGGCAGATCGCGGCGGCCTCCAAGCGCGCCATTGGCGAGGCCGCGGCCGAACTGATCCCCGACGATTCCTCGCTTTTCATCAACATCGGCACGACGACCGAGGAGGTAGCGCGCGCGCTCATGCCGCGCCAGCGGCTGCTCATCATCACCAACAACATCAACGTCGCGCTGACGCTTTATCCCAACCCCTCGCTGAGTGTGATCGTCGCCGGCGGCCCGGTGCGCCACGCCGACGGCGCGGTCGTCGGCAGCGCGACGGTGGATATGATGCGGCAGTTCAAGGTCGATTGCGCCGTCATCGGCGCCTCGGCGATCGACGAAGACGGCTCGTTGCTGGATTTCGACCCGCTCGAAGTCCACGTCTCGCGCGTCATCATCGAAAACGCCCGCAAGGTGATCCTCGTGTGCGATCAGACAAAGGTCGGCCGCAAGGCGCCGGTGCGCATCGGTCATCTCTCGCAGGTCAGTATGTTCGTGACCGACCGGATGCGCTCGGCGAAGCTGCGCGCGCTGTGCGCCCAGCGCGAGGTGCGCCTCATCGAAGCGCGGCCGGACGCTGAAGAGCTTGACTGAGCCGCGAGCCCCTTGCGCCGCGACCCTCTTGCGCCGCGAAAAAAGTTCGTTTAGAGCGACATTCGCACATTGAACGAAAACGGCGTCAAGACAAAGCGCCACTCGGGAGGATGACATGAAAGCCAAGACAATCCTGGCCGCCGCGCTTCTCGCGGGCGCGTCACTTTTCGCGACGCTCGCGGCTTCGGCCGCCGATGTCGAATTGTTGCCGAACGGGCTTATGGCGCCGGATTCCACGGACATGATCCCGGCAGGCAAGTTCAAGAAAGCCAAGCCTTGGGTCATCGGCATGTCGTGGCCGGGCGTTGGCAACACCTGGATCGTGCAGACGATCCGGGAGATCAAATATGCCGCCAGCCACGATCCCGACATCAAGGAGTTCCGCTTTTCGGAGGCGAACTGGCAGCCTGCAAAGCAAGTTGCCGACATTGAGGATTTGATGGCGCATAAGGTTGATGCGCTCATCATCGTGCCGATCTCGCCGGATCTGGTGAAAGCGCAGGTGAAGGCGGCGACCGCCGCCGGCATTCCCGTAATTTTGTCTGTGACCGCCGGAACGCCTGCGCCCTACTCAACCATCGCCGTGCACGGCGGCGGCGAGGCGTTCGGAAAGACGGGCGGAGAATTCCTCAAGAAAACGCTGAATGGCAAGGGCGTAATCTGGGTGTTCCGCGGCATCGCCGGCTCGGGCGAGGAGACGGCGCGCTACGACGGCCTGCGCGAGGCGCTGAAGGGCAGCGACATCAAGATCGGGGCCGAGGTCTATGGCGATTGGAACTACGCCAAGGCCAAGGGCCTGTGCGAAAACCTCGTCGCCTCCGGCCAGCCGGTTGACGGCATCTGGTTCTCCGGCGCTGACATGACGCGCGCTTGTTTCGATGTGTTCAAGGAAATCGGCAAGCCGCTGGTGCCGATGACCGGCGAGGCCAACAACGGCTTCCTTCGCGCCTGGAAGGGCGCCGGCGCGGACAGCGTGGGGCCGATCTTCACGCCCGGCCTCGGGCCGGCGACGCTGCGCGCCGCCGTGGCGCTGTTGAAGGGCGAGGCGATGCACACGTCCTATCTCTCGGATCCGGCGCCGATCACGCAGGCCAATTTCAACAAATATTACCGGCCTGACCTCAACGACGCCTTCTGGTTTCCTTCGACCTTGCCCGAGGACGTCATCAAGAAAGACTTCAAGCGTTGATCGAAAGCACGCAAAGGCGCTGACCGCGATGCCGCCCGCGTCCAACGATTGCGAAATCGAGTTTCGCAACATCTCGAAGCGCTTCGGCCCGATCCGGGCGCTGACGGATGTGTCCTTCGTCGGCAGGCGCGGCAGCGTGCATGCGGTGACGGGCGAGAACGGCGCCGGCAAGTCAACCTTGATTAAGATTCTCGCCGGCGTCCATCCGCCCGACGCCGGGGAGATCCTGCGTGACGGCCAGCCGATCCGTTTCCAAGGCCCGGCGGACGCGCGCGCCAAAGGCGTCTCAACCGTTTTCCAGGAGCTTACGCTCCTGCCCAATCTGACGGTGGCTGAGAATCTGTTCCTCGGCCGCGAGCCGCGCCGCGCCGGCTTCATTGATCGCGGCGAGATGCGTCGCCGGGCGCGCGAAATTCTCGGGCATGTCGGCGTCGAACTCGACGTCGACGACATGTGCGGCGATCTCACCATCTCCGAGCAGCATCTGATCGAGATCGCCAAGGGTGCGGCGGCGCCCTCGCGCGTCATCATCTATGACGAGCCGAGCGCAGCACTCGACGCGCCGGGCGTCGAAAAGCTGGTGCGGCTGATCGAGGAGCAGAAAGCGGCGGGCAAACTGGTTTTCTACATCAGCCACCGCCTCGACGAAATCTTCCGCCTCTGCGATGTCACCACTGTCTTGAAGGACGGCCAGCATGTGGCGACGAGGCCGACGCGCGAACTGACGCGCGAAAGCCTGGTTTCGTTGATGGTGGGGCGCGAACTCGGCCAGCTCTACCCGAGGCGAAGCGCCCGCTCCGGCGCGCCGGCGATCAGCGTCAACGATCTCGCCATCAATGCGACGGCCGCGCGCGTTTCGTTTGAAATCAAGCGCGGCGAAATCCTCGGCCTGGCGGGGCTGGAAGGGCAGGGGCAGCGCGAGATCGTGCGCGGTCTCGTCGGTCTCGTCCCTCATGCGGCCGGATCCGTGCGCAAGCACGACGCGGCGGGGGAGACGAAGATCGGCGAGGCGATTGTCGCCTCCGTTCGGGCCGGCGTCGGCTTCGTGCCCGAGGACCGCAAGTCCGAGGGGCTCTATCTGCCGCTGTCCATCGAGCAGAACATTGGGCTCGGCATGTTGCGCAGCGCCTCCATGTCGTCGCGGGCCAGGATCGACAAGACGCGCGTGAAAACCCTGATGCGCGAGATGAACGTGCGCGCGCGCGACGAAAAGCAATCCGTCGGCTCGCTGTCGGGCGGCAACCAGCAGAAGGTGATGATTGGCCGCTGGCTTGCCGCGGGGGTTGACGTGCTGATCGTCGAGGAGCCAACGCGCGGCGTCGATGTCGGCGCCAAGGCCGAGATTTACCGTTTGCTGCGCGAGTTCGCGGATGCGGGCGGCGCAGTCGTTATCACATCTAGCGAGCTTACCGAGCACATCGGCCTGTGCGACCGCATCTTGGTCGTGCGCGACCGCGCTATCGTCGCCGAGATCGATGGGGCGGGCGCAACGGAGGAAATCGTCATGCGGCATGCGCTGATGAGCGCCCCGGGGCAGGGGGCGTCGACATGATGGGCCGCAGCGCCCGCCGATTCGGCCGCTCCGGGCTTGGCTATGTCGCGATTGGTCTGCCGCTGGCGATGTTCGCGCTGCTGGCGGCCTTCGCGCCCGAGTTCCTGTCGCTGCAAAACATCGTCAACGTCAACAATCAGATCACGGCGCTGCTGATCGTGGCGCTCGGTCAGTTGCTCGTCGCACTCATCGGCGGCATCGATATCTCTGTCGGCTCCGTCGTGAGCCTGACGAGCGTCGTCATCGTCTCCGTCAATCCCGCGCTTGCCGTGCCCGCGGCGCTGGCGCTCGGCGTCGTCGTCGGACTGGCGAACGGGCTCGGCGTCAGCTTCGGCGTGCATCCGCTCATCATGACGCTCTCGTCGATGACGTTTCTTCAGGGACTGGCGTTGCTGTGGCTGGCGGGGTCTGGCGGAACCGTTCCCGCGCCGCTGGTCTTCGCCGCCAAGACCTCGGCGTTCGGGCTGCCCGCCGCGTTTTACTGGTGCGTTGCGGCGATAGCGGCCGCTTCCGTCCTGCTCTATTTCACCCGTTTCGGCCTGCGCATATTCGCCATCGGCGGCAACGCGCAGAGCGCCGGGCTCAGCGGCGTGCGCGCCTTCTGGCCGAGTCTGGCCTGCTATGTGCTGTGCTCGCTGGCAGGCGTCGTCGCCGGCATCTATCTGACCGGCCGCATCGTCTCTGGCGATCCGACGATGGGGGCGCCCTTCAGCCTGGATTCCGTGACGGCGATCGCGCTGGGCGGCGTGCAACTCTCGGGCGGCGTCGGCAGCGTCGCCGGCGCGGTGCTGGGCACGATCACCCTTGGGCTCATCACCAATGGCATGAATCTGCTCGGCGTCTCGCCGTTCTTCAGTGCGGCTTTGACGGGCGTGCTGTTGCTGGGCGCGATCAGCCTGCAACGTCGCAAGGTGATCGGCATATGAGCGGCGTCGCGATGGACGAGGCGCGCCCGGGTTGGGCGCGCAGAGCGGCCGGGAGGCTGCTCTCGCTGCCGATCGCCTATTATGGCACGGCCGCGCTGCTGCTGTTCGCCGCCGCAGCGCGGCCGAACCTTTTGCAGCCTTTCCTGCTGCTCTTGATCCTGCGTCAGGCGGCGCCGCTGGGCGTGGCGGTGATCGGGCAATCGCTGTGTATCCGGTTGCTGTCGCTCGATCTCTCTTTCGGCGGCGTCGCCCTTGCCGTCAGCTATATTTTGACCAGCGGCTTCCTTCCCTTCCCCGAGCCCGTCCTCATCGCCATTTGCCTGTTATTCGGCGTCGCCATTGGCGCGATCAACGCCTTCTTCATCACGCGCCTGCGCGCTTCCTCGGTGATCGTGACGCTGGCGATGGTGCTCATCCTCAGCGGCGTCGTCACCGCCTTCAGCCAGTTGCGCGCCCCGGGCGATTCGCCCGAGATGCTGCGCTACATCGGCCAGACGCGCCTCGGCATGTTGCCGATCACGGTCATCGTCTGGGTGGTGGCGCTGATCCCGATGGCGCTGTTCCTGCGTCTTTCGGTGTTTGGTCGCTATGTCGACGCGATCGGCGCCAATCCGCGCGCGGCTTTGACCTCCGGCGTGCCCTATGTGCGCGCGATCTATGTCGCGCATATTTTCTCCAGCCTTTTCGCCGTACTCAGCGCCTTTTTGCTGGTCGGTTTCGTCGGCTTCGGCAGTCTCAGCATCGGCGCCGATCTCGCGCTCAATTCGCTGGCGGCGGTCATTCTTGGCGGCGTCGGTTTTGGCTCCGGCAAGGGCGGCGTGCTGGGCCCCGCCGTCGCCGCCTTCATGCTGATGTTCACCTTCAACTTGCTGACGAGCATAGGGCTCGGCGAGCCCGGCAAGCAGATGGCGCAAGGCGCGGTCGTCGCCTTGGCCGCCATCGCCTATGCCGCGCGCGGGCAAGAACGCGCCCACTGAGGAGGAAAGACTATGTTTGAGATCCTGCAAGGCGCGGAGCCGTTCGCGTTCGAAGGCAATGACGTTGGCGTGCTGGTCGTGCACGGCTTCACCGGCTCGACGCAAAGCATGCGATTCCTCGGCGAAGGGCTGCACAAAAAGTTCGGTTTCTCCGTCGTCGGGCCGCGCTTGCCCGGCCACGGCACCTCGCCCGACGACATGGAGACGACCGGCTATCTCGATTGGCTGGGCGAGGCCGAGCGCGCGCTTCATGATCTCGTTCGGCGCAAGCGCAAGGTGTTCGTCACGGGCCTGTCGATGGGCGGCACGCTGACGCTCAATCTTGCGGCGCGCTTTCCCAACGAAGTCGCGGCCATTGCGCCGATTGCCGCCGCGGCGGGGCTGTCGAGCGAAGCCTTGTCGGACGCGCTGGCGATCCATCCGGCGCCCCAGCGCCTGCCGGGCATCGGCTCCGACATCAAGGCGCCGGGCGTGGTTGAACTCGCCTATAAGGAAACGCCGATCGCTTGCCTGCGCGACGTCACCGTGCTGATCTCGATGACGCGCGGGATGCTGAGCCGCATCGTCTGCCCGTCGCTGGTCATTCATTCGCGCGAGGATCACGTCGTGCCGGCGCGCAACGCGATGGACGTTGTCGAGATGATCCGCTCCGACGACATCAGGCTGCTCTGGCTCAACAATTCCTATCACGTCGCGACCCTCGACAACGACAAGGAACTGATACTCGACCGCGTCGGCGCCTTCTTCACCGAAATGGCGGCCGCGTGAGTTTGGGCGCGCCGCCCTACGACCTTGCGATTATTGGCGGCGGCGTCAATGGTTGTGGGATCGCCCGCGACGCCGCCGGGCGCGGGCTTTCGGTCTATCTGTGCGAGCAGGGCGATCTCGCCAGCGGCACGTCGTCCTGGTCGACCAAGCTCGTGCATGGCGGCCTGCGCTATCTCGAATATTATGAATTCCGGTTGGTGCGCGAGGCGCTGATCGAGCGCGAATTGTTGTGGCGCGCCGCGCCCCATATCATCGAACCGCTGCGCTTCGTGCTGCCCCATCATGCGGGGCTGCGGCCCGCCTGGTTGCTGCGGCTCGGGCTGTTTCTTTACGATCATCTCGGCGGCCGGCGCCTGTTGCCGCCGACGCGCGCGCTCGATCTCGACCGCGACGTGGCCGGCGCGCCGCTGAAGCCGGGGTTGTTTCATCGCGGTTTCGAATATTCGGACTGCCGCGTCGATGACGCGCGGCTGGTGGTGCTCAACGCGCGCGACGCCGCCGATCGCGGCGCGGTGATCGAAACCCGCACGCGGGCCTTGCG
>JAJYDD010000601.1 GCA_021777795.1 Pseudomonadota bacterium
CGCCTGCCGCGAGGTCGAGGCGGCGCTGGCGGCCGGCGCCCATGCGGTCGAGGTATGTGACCTTTACGCACGCGGCTTCGATCCGGTTCTCTCGCGCGAGGCGCTGGCGCGCTATCTCGACGCGCCCGCCAATCGCGCCGGGGTCGAGCCTTACGTCGACAGCCTGCTGGCGACCGAGGCGCTGATCCTCGTCTTTCCCGTCTGGCACGACGGGCCGCCGGCGATCCTGAAGGGCTATTTCGACCGGGTGTTCCTGCGCGGCGTCGCTTTCGAGGTTGAAGGCGGGGTGTTCTATCCGCGCCTGCAAAACATCCGCCGCGTCGGCGTCGTCGCGCTCTACGGCGCCGACCGCGCCCGCACGGCGAAGGTCGGCGACCTGCCGCGCCGTTTCGTCCGGCACAATCTCATGCCGCTCGCCGCGCCCGATTCCGGGCTCGATTACCTCGCCGCCTATGGCATGGACGCGGCCGGCGACGCGGCCCGCACCCGCTTTCTCGGCCGCGTCAGGCGGGCGTTTCGGAGGTGGTGAAAAAATAATGGAGGTCAGGCTGGCGCTCATCGCCGGTGCGCGGCGAATCCGAGTGCAACATCAGCGTCACGGTCGGCCGCTCCTCCAGCAGGGCATGCAGCCGTTCCTCGCGCTGCCGGTCCGCTATCGTGACGCGCTCGCGCAGATAGCGCGCCTCCAGCCAGGAGCCGATGAGGAAGGTTTCGAGGTAGACGCCCTTTTCGGCGACATCGGCGAAAATGCCCCAGGCATAGGCGCCATCGCGGCGGCGCTGGCCGCCGACCTGCTCGATGGCGTCGAGGAACGGGTCGGGGTCGTCGCCGGCGATATGATAGCGCACGGTAATGAGCACCGGGCCGCTCTCGTCCTCGACCTCGCGCGACAGGATCGGCGCCTGCCAGTGGCGCGACGGGGTGAGGTCCATGCCTTCGGCGGTTTGCAACCGCCAGGACCAGGTGACGGGAATGGCCGCGATCGCCCCCGCCGCAGCGAGGAAATGCGCCGCCGGCAACCCCAGCCTGCCCGCCACGAAGCCCCAGAACAGACTGCCCAAGGCGATGGAGCCGAACACCGCCGTCAGGAACACCGACAACCCCCGCCCGCGCACCCAATCCGGCAGCGAGATCTGCGCCGACAGGCTGAGGCTGGCGATCACGGTGGTCCAGCCCGCGCCGGCCAGAAAGGCGGCCGAGAGCGCGAAGGGCAGCGAATGGCAGACGCCGAGCAGCGTCATCGCCGCCGCCACCGCGATCGTGCCCGCCGCCACGAAGCGATCCGGCCCCAGCCAATGCTTGACGTAAGGGCGCGCCAGCGAGCCCAGCGCGCCGCCGACGCTCGCCGTCGCCAGCAACATTCCGTAGACCTGCGGGCCGGCAGTCATCTGGCTGCGCGCCACCAGCGGCAACAAAGTGATGAACGCCGCCGCGAACGGGAACACCGCGATCGTGCGCACCAGCGTCGCGCGCAGGTGCGGATTGTAGAAGGAATGGCGCAGGCCCGCGCGCATGGCGCTGAACAGGCGCTCGGCCGGCAGGCCGCGATCGCGGCGCGGCGGCGGCTTCCACGACAGCAGCGCCATGACGCTCAACGCATTGGCGAGCGCGAAGCCCCAGAATGGCGTGGCGACGCCGAAGGCGGCGATGAGCCGGCCGCCGAGCGCCGGGCCGATGGCGCGGCTCACGTTGTAGCCGATGCTGTTGGCCGCCGCCGCCGCTTCGAGATCCTTGCGCGGCACGATGAGCGGCGCCAGCGCCGCCCAGGCCGGCGCGGCGATCGACCAGGCCGCGCTCAGCACGAAAGTCAGCGCCAGCAGCGCCGCCGGGGTGGCGAGATTCAGCGTGACCACGAGGGCGAAGCCGACGATGAGGACGGTGATGAACCCTTCCAGCGCCAGCAGGAAGCGGCGCGGCTCGACGATATCGACCAGCGCGCCGGCCGGCAGGGTGAACATGAACATCGGCAGGAACGCCGCCACCTGCACCATCGACACCGCCAGCGGGTCGGCGTTGAGGCTGGTCATCAGCCAAGCCGAGGCGGCGTCGGACATGGCGATGCCGGTGAGGCCGAACATCGTCGCCGCCAGGATTCTCGTATAGGCGCGGCTTTCGAACACCGCCCACGCGGAGCGCGGACATTCGAGTTCGTCCGTCGCGACCCTTACCGTCTCCACGCCCCGCTCCTCGAAGGACAAGCCCAAAGATAAGACGCCTCGGCCGCTTTCCAAGGCGCCGCATCGCACGCGACGCTTGGCGCCGGGCCGCGCCGACCGGTAATAGAGTGGCCGTGTAAAGGAAACCCCATGTCGCTCTGGCCCGAACTCGCCGGCAAGGCCGTCCTCGTCACCGGCGGATCGCGCGGCCTCGGGCGAGGGATCGCCCGCGCGCTCGCCGCGAGTGGAGCGCGGGTCGCGCTGGTGGCGCGCGATTCGGCGGCGCTCGGCGAGGCGGCGGCGGAAACAGGGGGAGTGGCCATCGCCGGCGACGTCGCGAACGCGCAGGATTGCCGGCGCGCAATCGCCGAGGCCGAGGCGCGGCTGGGGCCGCTCGACGGGCTCGTCAACAATGCGGCGCTGTTCACCTATCAACCGCTGCTGGAGGTCGACGCCGACGATGCGGCGCGCATGTTCGCCGTCAACGCCATCGGCCCG
>JAJYDD010000602.1 GCA_021777795.1 Pseudomonadota bacterium
GAACTCCTCGGCGAGGTTGACCTTCTGGGGCGTCGGCGCGTCGGTCATCAGTAGCGCTTCCCTTCCGGACGGTCGAGCGAATAGGCGCGGGTCGAATAGCGCTGCTGGCGCCCGCGACCTTCGGAGCGTTCCAGCCGGAAGCCTTCCTCCTCTTTCGGCCGGTTGACGATGAAGGAGATGCGCAAAGATTCCCAGGTATGCGTGGCGTCGAACGCCGATAGCCTGATATATTGTTCGCCGTGCAACTGCCGGCATTTGCCAAGCTCCATCAGCACGCCCTTGGCGTCCTTGAGATCGAACATCGGCAAGCCCCACATTTCCCAGTAGGTGTTGCGGGGGTGGGGATCGTCGGTATATTCGAGGTTAACCGCCCAACCATTGTCCAGGCAATATTGCACCTGGACGAGAATCTGATCGTCCGTGAGATCGGGCAGGAACGAGAAACAGCCTTGCGTGACGCGCATCGGGAGGACTCCGGTTGAAGATGATTTGAGGGGAGGCTTTCGCCGTTGGGAGGATAGCGGAAACCTCCCCTCCTACCCGCGCGTCTCGCCCCGCCAAGGTCGGGCGCGCGGGCGTCCGTCACGCGACGCTGGGCGTCGTCGCGAAATCGGGTTGATCGGTCGAGGCGTAGTTGAACGTCACGTCGCCCCAGACATCGAGCGCCTGGCGCAGCGGCGTGCAGGTCTTGGCCGCCTCGGCCAAGATCTCGGGGCCTTCGTGGACGTAATCGCGCCCGGAATTGCGGGCGAAGATCATGGCCTCCAGCGCGACACGATTGGCGGTCGCGCCGGCCTGGATGCCGCCCGGATGGCCGATGGTGCCGCCGCCGAATTGCAGCACCACATCCTCGCCCAGATGCTGAAGAAGCTGGTGCATCTGCCCCGCGTGGATGCCGCCGGAGGCGACGGGCATCATCTTGTTGAGCGAGGCCCAGGGTTGGTCGAAGAACACGCCATGCTCCAGCCGCGTCGGGTTGAAATCCTCGCGGCAGATGTCGTAATAGCCGCGCGTCGTCAGCGGATCGCCTTCCAGCTTGCCGACCACCGTGCCGGCGTGGATGTGATCGACGCCCGCAAGCCGCATCCATTTGGCGATGACGCGGAACGACACGCCATGCGTCTTCTGGCGCGTATAGGTCCCGTGGCCAGCGCGATGCAAATGCAGGATCATGTCGTTCTTGCGCGCCCATTTCGACATCGACTGGATCGCGGTATAGCCGATGACGAGATCAATCATGATGATGCAGGAGCCCAGATCCCGCGCCAATTCGGCGCGCTCGTACATGTCCTCCATCGTCCCGGCGGTGACGTTCAGATAAGTGCCCTTCACCTCCGCCGTCGCCGCCTGCGCCTTGTTGACCGCCTCCATGCAATAGAGGAAACGGTCGCGCCAGTGCATGAACGGCTGCGAGTTGATGTTCTCGTCGTCCTTGGTGAAATCGAGCCCGCCCTTCAGCGCCTCGTAGACGACGCGGCCGTAATTGCGGCCCGACAGGCCGAGCTTGGGCTTGACGGTGGCGCCGAGCAGCGGCCGCCCGAATTTGTCGAGCCGCTCGCGCTCGACGACGATGCCGGTCGCCGGCCCCTGGAACGTCTTCACATAGGCGATGGGCAGCCGCATATCCTCCAACCGCAGCGCCTTCAGCGGCTTGAAGCCAAAGACATTGCCGATGATCGAAGCGGTGAGGTTGGCGATGGAGCCGGGCTCGAACAGATCGAGATCATAGGCGATATAGGCGAAATACTGGCCGGGCGCGTTGGGCACGGCGTCGAGGCGATAGGCTTTGGCGCGATATTTCTCGCAGGCCGTCAGCCGGTCGGTCCAAACAACCGTCCAGGTCGCGGTCGAGGATTCGCCAGCCACCGCCGCCGCCGCTTCGATCGGGTCGACGCCGTCCTGCGGGGTGATGCGGAACAGCGCGATGATGTCGGTGTCCTTGGGCGTGTAATCGGGCTCCCAATAGCCCATTTTGCGATATTCCATCACGCCGGAGCGATAGCGGTCCTTACCGGTGACGGTCTGCGGAACCTGAACATTCATCTTCGTCTCTCCTTGGTTCGTCAGAGCGTGCGGCGGCGCCGCTCGATCAGCTTGAGGATCATCGGGGTGAGGATGAGCTGCATCGCCAGATCCAGCTTGCCGCCGGGGATGACGATGGAGTTGGCGCGGCTCATGAAGGAGCCGTCAATCATCGACAACAGATAGGGAAAGTCGATGCCGTGCGGATCGCGGAAGCGGATGACGACGATGGATTCGTCAGGCGTCGGAATCCAGCGCGCGATGAACGGATTGGAGGTGTCCACCGTCGGCACGCGCTGGAAGTTGATGTCGGTCTTGCTGAATTGCGGACATATATAATTGATATAATCGGGCATCCGGCGCAGCACCGTGTCGGTCACAGCGCCGGTGGAATAGCCGCGCGAAGCCTTGTCGCGATGCAGCTTTTGTATCCATTCGAGATTGATAACAGGCACGACGCCAATTCTGAGATCGACATGTTTGGAGACATCGATGGCGCCGGCCTCGACGCAGCCGTGCAAACCCTCGTAGAACAGCAGATCGGAGCCGGGCTCGAACTCGCGCCAGGCGGTGAATGTGCCCGGCGGCGCGCCATGAAGCTCGGCTTCTGCGGCGTCGTGGACA
>JAJYDD010000603.1 GCA_021777795.1 Pseudomonadota bacterium
GGCACGCCCGACCCCATCGCCGATCTCTTGGCCGAGCAGCCCTCGGCGCTGGCGCTGGCCGACATGAACATCGGCCCCGGCCCCGATCATGACAAGATCGCCGCCTTCGTCGAGGCCGGCGGCGTGTTGATCCGCTTCGCCGGCGTGCGCACGGCGGCGGCCGACGACGACCTGTTGCCGGTGGCGCTGCGGCGCGGCGGGCGCACGCTCGGCGGCGCGCTGTCGTGGGAGACGCCCAAGCACATCGCGCCGTTCGACGCGCCGAGCCCGTTCGTCGGCCTCAAGGCGCCGCAGGAGGTCACCGTGTCGCGGCAGGTGCTGGCCGAGCCGACCGAGGGCCTGCCGGACAAGACCTGGGCGCGCCTTTCCGACGGCACGCCGCTTGTAACGGCGGTGAGGCGCGGCAAGGGGCTCATCGTGCTGTTTCACGTCACCGCCGACACCACCTGGTCGAACTTGCCGCTCTCGGGCCTGTTCGTGGACATGCTGAAGCGCATCGTCGCCGAGGCGAACGCCGCGCCGGCGGCCGGCGCGAAGGCCGCCGCCAAGACGACGCTGTCGCCCTGGCGCACGCTCGATGGTTTCGGCGCGCTCGGGAACCCGCCGGCTTCCGCCAAACCGTTGCCGGCGGCCTTCTCCGGCGCGGCCGACGCCGAACATCCGCCGGGCTTCTACGGCCCCGCCGAGAGCGCCTACGCCGTCAACGCGCTTGGCGTCGGCGAGACGCTGAAGGCGGCCGATTATTCCGGCCTCAAGCCGCGCCCCGGCGGCCTCAAGGTCGCGCCGCCGCGCGACCTGAAGCCCTGGGCGCTGCTGCTGGCCTTCCTGCTTTTCCTGGTCGACGCGGCGGCGAGCCTCAATCTTAGCCGCTCGGCGCTGAAATGGGGCGCCGCCGCGCCGCTCGCCTTGGCGCTGCTGCTTCTGGCCCCCGCGCCGCCCGCGCGCGCCCTTACCGATCTGGAGGCGGCGACCGCGACGCGGCTGGCCTATGTCGCGACCGGCGACGCTGAGGTCGACGAAACCTCGCGTCTCGGCCTCGAACAATTGACCCGCGCGCTCGACCAGCGCACCTCGGCCGAACTGGCCGAGCCGGTGGCGCTCGATCCCGCGCGCGACGAACTCGCCTTCTATCCGCTCATTTATTGGCCGATCGCCGCCAATCGGCCGCAGCCGCCGGCTGCCGCCGTCGCCCGCATCTCGGCCTTCATGCGCAACGGCGGCACGGTGATCTTCGACACCCGCGACGCCCTGACCTCCGGGCCCGGCGATCCGCCGTCGCCGGAAACGCTGTGGCTGCGCAAGCTGTTGAAGGGCGTCGACATCCCGGTGCTGGAGCCGGTGCCGCGCGACCATGTGGTGACCAAAACCTTTTATCTCCTCAACGGCTTCGTCGGCCGCACCGCCAACGGCCAGACCTGGATCGAGGCCTTGCCGCCGATCGACCCCAGGGATCGCGTCAACCGGCCGGTGCGCGCCGGAGACAGCGTGTCGCCGGTCATCATCACCTCCAATGATCTCGCCGCCGCCTGGGCCGCGCGCGAGGACGGCGAGCCGCTTTATCCGCTCGTTCCCGGCGGCCCGCGCCAGCGCGAGATGGCGCTGCGCGGCGGCGTCAATCTCGTGATGTACGCCCTCACTGGCAATTACAAAGCCGATCAGGTGCACGCCCGCGACCTCTTGGAAAGGCTGTCGCGGTGAACGACTGGTCGCTGAGCTTTTCGCCGGTCTTTCCGCTGTGGGCCTTTGTCGCGCTCGGCGCGGCGGCGGTCGCGGTGGTCGCGCTCACCGCGTGGGCGCGGCCGCGTGCGGCCTTCCTGCGCGGCCTCGTCGCCGCGCTGCTGCTCGCAGCCATCGCCGACCCCTCTCTGAAGCGCGAGGAGCGCCGGCCGCTCAAGGATGTCGTCGCCGTCGTCGTCGACCGCTCCGGCTCCAACCGCATCGGCGAGCGCGCCGGACAGACCGAGGCGGCCAAGGCGGCGGTCGCCAAGCAACTGGCGGCGATGCCCAATGTCGAGGCGCATATCGTCGACACCCCGCGCGAGGATCCCGACAACACGGGCACCCAATTGTTCGCGTCGCTGCGCAACGCGCTCGCCGACACGCCGCCAGAGCGCGTCGCCGGCGCCATCCTCATCACCGATGGAATTGTCCACGACATTCCCGCCAAGGCCGCCGCGCTGGGTTTCCAGGCCCCGCTGCACGCGCTCATCACCGGCCATGCGGGCGAGCGCGACCGGCGGCTGGAATTGGTCGAGGCGCCGCGCTACGGCATCGTCGGAAAGACCCAGACCATCGGGCTGCGCGTGCTCGACAGCGCCGACGACGGCGAGCCCGCGACCGTGACCGTCAAGCGCGACGGCAAGACGATCGCCACCTATGACGCTGTGATCGGCCAGCGGCTCGACATTCCCGCCCCCATCGACCACGCCGGCGACAACATCTTCGAACTGGAAGTGGCGACGCTGCCCGGCGAACTGACCGCCGTCAACAACAAGGCGGTGGTGACGATCGACGGCGTGCGCGACAAGCTGCGCGTGCTGCTGGTCTCGGGCGAGCCGCACCCGGGCGAGCGCATGTGGCGCAACCTCCTGAAATCCGACGCCAATGTCGATCTCGTCCATTTCACGATTTTGCGCCCGCCGGACA
>JAJYDD010000071.1 GCA_021777795.1 Pseudomonadota bacterium
CGCGGCGGCGGCCGGCGCCGATGTCGTGGTGACGATGCTGCCGGCCGGCAAGCATGTGCTTTCCGTCTGGGAGAGCCTGCAAGCCAAACCCGGCGCGCTGTGGATCGATTCCTCGACCATCGACGTAGAAAGCGCGCGCAAGGCGCACGCCATCGCCGAGGCCAAGGGCGCGCGCGCGGTCGATGCGCCGGTGTCGGGCGGCGTCGGCGGCGCCAAGGGCGGCACGCTCACCTTCATGTGCGGCGGCGCGGACGACGCCTTCGCCGCCGCCAAGCCGATCCTGGAGGCGATGGGCAAGCGCATCGTCCATTGCGGCGGCGCGGGCGCGGGGCAGGCGGCGAAAATCTGCAACAACATGATCCTCGGCGCCACCATGATCGCCACCTGCGAGGCCTTCGTTCTCGGCGAGAAGCTCGGTCTATCGGCGCAGGCGCTCTATGACGTCGCCTCGACCTCCTCGGGCCAGAGCTGGTCGCTGACCAGCTATTGCCCGGTGCCTGGCCCGGTGCCGGCCTCGCCCGCCAACAATGGCTACAAACCGGGCTTCGCCGCCGCTTTGATGCTGAAGGATCTCAAGCTTTCGCAGGAGGCGGCGCTCGCCAGCGGCGCCAACACGCCGCTCGGCGCCGCCGCCGCGCAGCTTTACGCTTTGTTCAACGCCGCGGGCGGGGCGGGCGAGGATTTCTCGGGCATCATAGGGTTTTTGCGCGGGGCGAAGTAGAGTTGCGCCGGCACACGGAAAAGACGAGGCCACGCAGCCAACGGTGGGCGGGGTCGGCGTCGAGTCGCGGATGCCAAATCTGCGAGATGGCGATTTCCTGGCTCGGGACCGGCAATGCGAAGCTCGTCAGCGGAAGCTCGGCCCGGCTCTCGACATAGGCGCCGGTGGCGAGGCCGATGAGGTCCGAGTGCGACGCTACCGCTAGAACCGCGGGGAAATTCGAGACATAGACGGCGATGTCGCGCTTGAGCCCAAGTGCTGCGAGCGCGTCGTCGATGGGGCCGATGACCAAGCCGCGCCGGCTCGCCACGACGTGACGCGCCGCCGCGAACGCCTGCGGCGTGATCTGGCGCGCCAGCAGCGGATGGTCGTTTCGCGCCACGGCGACGAATGCGTCATGGAACAAGGTCTGCGCCCGCAACTCCGGACCCTGTTCGCCGATGACGCCGATGTCGAGATCGAGCGTGCCGTCGCGCAGGGCTTGCACGTTCTTGTCGGGCTTGGGGGCGAAGCGCAATCGCACGCGCGGCGCCTGCGCCAGGGCGGCCGCGGCGAGCGGGGCGGCGAAAATCTCGACGAAGCCCTCATTGGCGCGGATCGTGAATATCCGATCGATGGCGGCGACGTCGATGTCTGGCGCGGGGGTCAACACGGACTTCGCCGCCTCGGCGGCGTCGCGCACACGTGGGAGCAACGCCTCGGCATGCGGCGTCAGCGCCATTTCGCGCCCGGCGCGCACCAGCAGCGGATCGCCGGTCGCGATGCGCAGCCGCGTCAGCGTGCGGCTCATCGCTGAGCGGCTGAGGCGCAACCGCTGCGCCGCCGCCGCGACGCTTTCCTCCGTGAGCAGGGCGTCGAGGGCGAGAATGAGGTTGAGGTCGGGCAGGGGCATCGCATTCTCAAATAGCGCGTCGGGCGCAACAGCAACGTTACCGCCGCGCGGCTTCCGCCCCAAGGGCCGCCGGCCTATCTCGGGCCGCGTAATTCTTGGAGTCGCAGATGTCGGAATGTCAGACCGCGCCGCAAGCGGTTGGGGAAGAAGAGGCGGGCGCCGCCCGCATCGGCCTGGCGCTGACGGCGATCTATTCGGCGCTGACGTTGGTGGCGCTCGACATCGCCGTGGTCAATGTGGCGCTGCCGACCATTTCGAGGGCGTTGCACGCCAGCGAGGCGGCGACGGTGGCGGTGGCGACCAGCTATCAACTCGCCGTGGTGATCTCGCTGCTGCCACTCGCGGCGTTGGGCGAGAGTTTCGGGCCGCGCAAGGTGTTCGTCGGCGGAACGGCTTTGTTCATCGCCGCTTCGGCCGCCTGCGCGCTCTCAACCAGCCTGCCGATGCTGGTGGCGGCGCGCTTCGCGCAGGGGCTGGGCGGCGCCGGCGTCATGGCGATCACGGCGATGCTGCTGCGCTACACCATGCCCAAGGAGCGGCTGGCGCAGGCGATTGGCTGGAACGCGGTGGCGGTGGCGCTGGCCGGCGCCGCCGGCCCGACAGTCGGCGCGCTGATCCTCTCGGCGGCGGGCTGGCCGTGGCTGTTTGCGATCAATCTGCCGATTGGCGCGCTGGCGCTGTTCGCCGCGCGCGCGCTGCCGGCGGTGCCGGGGACGGGGCGGCGCGTTGACGCCTTGAGCGCGTCGGTCTCGGCCGGCATGTTCGCGATGTTCTTCGTCGGCGCGGGCCGGCTGCTTGAGCGGCCGGCGGTGGGCGGCGCGCTCATCGTCGCCGCGCTCGCCTGTCTCGTCGGCCTCGTGCGCCGCGAAAGGGGAACGCCGGCGCCGCTGGTCCCGGTGGACCTGTTCGCGGCGCCCGCGTTCCGGCGCACCGTCGTCGCCTCGGCCTGCACCTTTTGCGCGCAAGTGATGAGTTTCGTCGCGCTGCCCTTCCATTTCCAAATCGGGCTCGGTTCGGGCGTCGTCGCCACCGGCCTCTATATGACCGCCTGGCCGTTGGCGATCATCGCCGTCGCCTCGTTTTCCGGCCGGCTCGCCGCCCGTTTCGCCGCCTCGCGGCTGTGCTCGACGGGGACGCTGGTGCTGGCGATCGGGCTGATCTCGGCGGCGGCCAGCCCTGCGCGCCTCGGCCCATGGCCGGTGCTGGCGGCGATGGCGGCGTCGGGGCTGGGATTCGGCGTGTTTCAGCCCGCCAACAACCGCCTGCTGCTGCTCTCCGCCCCGAAGGCGCGCAGCGGCGCGGCGGGCGGCGTGCAGGCGACGACGCGGCTGTTCGGCCAGACGATGGGCGCGACCGCGATGACGGCGCTGTTCCAGCTTTTCGCCGGCGACGCCGCGCCCCGGCTCGGGCTGGCGGCGGCGGCGGCGTTCGCGCTCGCCGCCTCCGCGATCGGCGCCTTCAACGCACGGTCGGTGTGACCCGTCAGTGGCCGACGGGCGCCGCGCCGCCAAGCTTGACGTTGCGTAAGGCCAGCGCGAGCGGAATGGCGCACAGCGCCATAATCATCAAGACCCAGAACACATCGACATAGGCCAGCAGCGACGCCTGCTGGCTCACCTGTTGGCCGACCCAGGCGAAAGCCTGCGCCTTGGCGTCTCCCGGCGAGGCGCCGGCGCCGGCGAAAAAATGCGTCGCCTGATTCATCGCGTGCTGGAAGGGGATCGAGGAGGGGACGGTCGCCTCCGAAAGCCGGCTCTGGTGGAATTGCTCGCGATGCGCCAGCACATTGTTGGCCAGCGAAACGCCAATCGAACCGCCGGTGTTGCGCGCCGCGTTGAGCAGCGCCGAGGCGTTGTCGGTCTGGCTCTTTTTCAGGCCATAGTAAGAGGCCGCCGTGATCGGGATGAAGATGAGCGGCAGGCCCAGACCGATCAACATGCGCGTCTTGGCGAAGAACCAGAACCCGATGTCGGGGTTGACGTCGGTCAGCCAATACATCGAGGCGGCGCAGATGCCGGCGCCGACAGCGATCAGATATTTGGGCTGCACCCGCTGGCTGAGCTGGCCGACCGCCACCATCGCGCCCACCGTCACCAGACCGCCCGGCGACAGCGCCAGACCTGCCCAGGTCGCCGTGTAGCCGAAATCCTCCTGGGTGAGTTGCGGCAGAAAGTTCGTGGTCGCCAGCAGGATCGCGCCGGTCGCCGCCATCACGACGAAACAAGCGCCGAATTGGCGGGTGGCGATCATCCGCATATCGACCAGCGGCTGGCGCTGGTTCATCTCCCACGGAATCAGCAACACGAAGCTCAGGGCCGACAGCGCCGAGGCCCAGACGATGAAGGAGGAATCGAACCAATCATCGACCTGTCCCCGGTCGAGCACGATTTCCAGCGCGCCCAGCGCCACCGCGACCAGCGCGAAGCCGATCGCGTCGAAGCGAAGCTCGACCTTCTCGTATTTCTCCTCGATCAAGGCCGAGATCATCGCCATCGCGGCCAGACCCACGGGGCCATTGATGAGGAAGCACCAGTGCCACGACCAATTGTCGGAGAGCCAGCCGCCCAGCGTCGGGCCGACGACCGGGGCGACGACCACCGCGACGCCAAACAGCGCGAAAGCCTGACCGCGCTTCTCCTGCGGGAAGGAATCGGCCAGGATCGACTGCGCCACGGGCACCATGCCGCCGCCGGCGAAACCCTGGAAAATACGGAACAACAGCAATTCGTCGAGGCTGGTGGCGAAGCCGCAGGCGACGGAACTGACGGTGAACAGCCCCAGGCACGCAATGAAGAACTTCTTGCGCCCCAAGCGCCGGGCCAGATAGCCGGAAGCGACGACGATGATGGCGTTGGCGACCAGATAGGTCGTCACCACCCAGGACGATTCGTCCTCGCTGACGCCGAGGCTGCCGGCGATATAGCGCAGCGCCACATTGGCGATGGTGGTGTCGAGCACCTCCATGAAGGCCGCCACCGCCACGACGACCGCGATCAGCCAGGGATTGACCGGCGCCTTGGCGGGCGCCGCCGCGGTCGCCGCGCTCACGGCTTGCGCCCGATCCAGGCGCTGAGCCGCTCATAGAGGCTCGGGCTCGGGTCGACCCGCACGGCCGGCTCCACCGACATGCCGGGGCCCAGCGTCAGGTCCGGCGGCGCATGGTCGAAATCGATTCTCACCGGCACGCGCTGGACGATCTTGACGTAATTGCCGGTCGCGTTCTGCGCCGGCAGCAGCGAGAAGGCGGTGCCGGAGCCCGGCTGCACGCTGGCGACATGGCCTTTCAGCGTCCGACCGGGGTAGGCGTCGATGGTGAAGGTCACGGGCTGGCCCGGCCGCATGTGGTCGAGCTGGGTCTCCTTGAAATTGGCGACGATCCAGATGTCGTCGGGCACGAACATCGTCAGCGCCGTGCCGGGCTGGGCGAATTCCCCAGGCGCGGCGGTCAGATTGGCGACGCGCCCGGCCTGGCTGGCGCGGATGGTGGTGTAGCCGAGATTGAGCGCGGCGGTTTCGCGCTGCGCCTGCGCGACGGCGACATTGGCCTGCTGGCTCTTGAGTTGCGCCTTCAGCGCCAGCAACTGCCGCTCGGCCACCTTCTCGGACGCCTCGGCGCTTTCGACCGCCGCCTGCTGCTGGGTGAGTTGCGAATTATATTGCTGCTCGTTCTGCACCGAGCCCGCGCCGCGCTGGGCGAGGTCGCTATAGCGCGCCGCCTGCTGCTTGGCGAAGGCGAGCGCCGCCTTAGTCTGGCCGACCTGCGCCTGGCTGGCCTGGATCTGGGCCTGCTGCACGTCGAACTGCGCCTGCGCGTTGGCGACGCCGGCCTTGGCCGCCGCGACCTGAGCGTCGGCCTGATCGAGCGCCGCGCGATAGTCGCGCGGGTCGATCTGGGCGATCACCCCGCCGGCGGGCACGTGCTGGTTGTCGGTGACGGGAACGGCGGTGACATAGCCCGTCACCTGCGGCGCAAGGGCGATCTGGCGCGCGGCTATGAAGGCGTCATCGGTCGTCTCGAAGTGGCTGGAATTGTCCCACCAGATGTAACCGGCGCCGGCCGCGACCGCCAGCGCGACGAGGCCGACGATCAGCAAGGGCCGGCGGCGGCGCGGCGTCGCGGCGGTTTGCGCTTTCTCGTCCCCCGCCGGCCGCGCTTGCGGCTTGGCGGGCTGCTCCTGCGGCTTGGCGGGCTGTTCCTGCGGCTTGGCGGGCGCCTCATCCATCTTTTCGGAGACAGGCGCGCGCGCGTCTGCGCTCTGCGCCCGGATCGCGGCTCCGCCGCCAGTCGTGTGCTCGCCTTCGAACATGAATGCGCTCCCGCATTTTGCGCCTTCGCCCCCGACGCCAGCTCAACATGGATCACAACAACGGGAAATCAACATCGGAACGGTAACGTTCAGTTTACAAACCGCTGCCGGGCGCCTATCTGCCCATCGTAGCGGAGGCGGCGATGAAGGACAGTGAAAGCTGGGAGCGCGCGCGCATTGGGCGCCCGCCGAGCGAGCTAGCGGGCGAGGTGGAAGCGCGCATCCTGGAAGCGGCGGCACGGGTGTTCTTGGCGCGCGGTTTTGATGGCGCGAGCATCGGCGAGATCGCCGAGGCGGCGCGCGCCGGCAAGGCGACGATCTACGCCCGCTATCTCGACAAGGAGGCTTTGTTCGCCGCCGCCTTCCTGCGCCGGCTTTCCCAGCGCAATCTGCGGCTCGAAACGATCGCGCCGACGGGCGCGACGGTGGAGGAACGGCTGGCCCGCATCGGCGCGGCGCTGATCGAGGAAAGCCTGAGCGACGATTTCCTAGGGCTGCTGCGGCTGGCCATCGCCGAGGCGCGCCGGCGCCCGGATCTGGCGCGCCAGGTCATGCGTCAGGCGCGCGAGCGCGGCGGGCAGATGATCGCCCACATGCTGACGGAGGGCGTCGGCGGCCCCGACCTCGGCGACAAGGCGCCGGCGGCGGCGCGCTATTTCGCCGAAGTGGTGCTGCTGCCGTTCCTGATGCGTGCGCTGGCGGAGGAGGATGTCGGGTTATTGCGCGCTGAGATCGCCGAACATGCCAAATCGCGGGCGCGGTTCTTCCTAGCGGCGCTGAGGAACGGCGGATTGGGCGAATAAGCCGTCCGTCCGGTTCGGGGCTTGCCGGCGCGCCGGTTTTCGCGCCAAATCGGCGCGGTTTTCGGGGGCCCGCTCATGGTCGATACGCCCAAGCTTACGCTGCATTCGGGCCGCAGGCTGCGCCGCATGGTCGATCCCATCGGCAATCTGTTGTCGGAGGGGTTCCATCTGGTCGGCCTGTTCGCCATCGGCGCTTCGACCATCTGGGCCGCCGTCCACGCCTTCCTGGATATGATTTCGCGCGGCTCGGCGCGGCTCGAAGATCTGCTGCTGCTGTTCATCTATCTGGAGATCGGCTCGATGGTGGGGATCTATTTCCGCACCAACCACATGCCGGTGCGTTTCCTCATCTATGTCGGCATTACGGCGCTGACGCGCCATCTCATCGTGTTCGTGCAGCGCCAGGATGCGCCGGACGTCGGCATCCTCATCATGGCGGGCGGCACGCTCATCCTGGCGCTGGCGGTGCTGGTCATCCGCTACGCCTCGTTCCACTATCCGTCATCCGGCGCCGAGGACGCGCGCGACGACGGCTGAAGCGCCGCTTGCGGGCGCATCGGCGGCGGGGCTAGAGTTGGGATATGCGTCGTCTTTTGTTGCTGCGTCACGCCAAGGCCGTCCCGCTGTGCGACGGCGAGGATTACGACCGCGCCCTGACTGAGCGCGGCCGAGCCGACGCGCGCCGCGTCGGCGAATGGATCGCCGGCGCGACGGGAACGCCCGACCTCTGCCTCTATTCCAGCGCCGCGCGCACTCGTGAGACGTTCGAGATCGTCGCAGCCGTTTTGCCGCGCCCCGTGAAAGCCGAGCCGGAGACCGCGCTCTATGATGCGCCGAGCCTGCGTGTGCTCGGCCTCGTGCGCGGTCTGCCGGCGCGCGTCGGCACGGCGCTCGTCGTCGGCCACAATCCCGGCATGGGGGAGGTCGCGAGCCTGCTGACGGGGGAGGGCGCGTCCTCGGATCGGCTACGGCTCGCCTCAAGGTTCCCCACGGCCGCGCTCGCCGTCATCGCCTTCGACCGGCCCGATTGGTCGGGCCTCATGCCGCGCAGCGGCCGGCTCGAAAGTTTCGTGACGCCCGGCGACGTCTGACCTCGGAGCCCACATGCTGCGCATCGACCGCGACCGCGACGCCTTCCTCGCCATCGACGTGCAGAACGATTTCTGCGCTGGCGGCGCGCTCGCCGTGGCCGACGGCGACGCCGTGGTCGCTCCGGTCAACGCGCTGATGGCGCGCTTCACCCATGTCGTGGCGACGCAAGATTGGCACCCGGCCGATCACGCCTCGTTCGCCGCTAACCACGCCGGCGCCGCGCCGTTTTCGACCCTGGCCATGCCCTATGGCCCGCAGACGCTGTGGCCGACCCATTGCGTGCAGGGGACGCCGGGCGCCGGTTTCCATCCCAGCTTCGCGCTCGACCGCGCGACGGTCATTCTGCGCAAGGGGTTTCGCGCCGAGGTCGATTCCTATTCGGCCTTTTACGAGAACGACAAGGCGACGCCGACGGGGCTAGCCGGGCTGTTGCGCGAGCGCGGCGTGGAGCGGGTGATCGTGGCGGGGCTGGCCACCGACTTCTGCGTTTCATTCACCGCGCTCGATGCGCGCCGGCTCGGCTTCGAGGTTTGCGTGGTCATCGGCGCCTGCCGCGCCATCGACCTCAACGGCTCGCTCGGCGCGGCGCGCGGCGCCTGGGCGCAGGCGGGGGTGGCGGTGGTCGAATCCGGGGCGTGATTGGCCATGCCGGCGTCGATGAAGCTTATCAGCCTCGCCACTATCCTCGCGCTGTTCGCGACGGTGATTTGGGCGGAAGGCGGCGTCCGCGTAGTGTTGGGAGAGCCGCCGTTGCTGGCGTTTCTCGCCGTGTCGCTCGTCCTGTTCGTCGCAGGGAGCTTCACGCAGGGCAACCTCAGCGCGGGCGTGCGCGAGGATCGCGATAACCGCTGGGTCATCGCCGCCTTCGCGGCGCTGACCCTTGGGCTGCTCGGCGTCTCGCTCGGCTTTGATCGCGCCAATATCCTCACGCTCGACGGCGACGGCGTGCGCTGGCTCGGCGTCGCGCTTTACGCCATCGGCGGCGCGCTGCGGATCGCGGCCGTGTTCGTGCTCGGGCGACGGTTCAGCGGCCTCGTCGCCATTCAGGAGGGCCACAGTCTTAAGACAGACGGTCTCTACGCCCGCGTGCGCAACCCGAGCTACACGGGGCTGCTTATCAACGCCGTCGGTCTGGCGCTGGTGTTCCGCTCGCTGCCGGGAGTGATCTTCGCTTTGACGCTGATCTGGCCGCTGGTCGCGCGCATGGACGCCGAGGAGCGGCTGCTGGAGGAGACCTTCGGCGACGAATACCGCGCCTATCGCGCGCGGACGGCGCGGCTGATCCCCGGAATCTATTAGCCGTTGCGCGGGGCGGCGGCCTCGCCTAAAGCCCGGCCCATGATCCGCACCCCGCTCATGAACGTTATGACCGCCGCCGTGCTGAAGGCCGGGCGCGGCCTCAAGCGCGATCTCGGCGAGATCGAGAACCTCCAGGTCTCGCCCAAGGGCCCCGGCGATTTCGTCAGCCTCGCCGACCAGCGCGCGGAAAAGACGCTGTACGAGGAACTCTCCAAGGCGCGGCCGGGCTACGGCTTCGTGATGGAGGAAAGCGGCCGGGTCGAGGGCGCGGATAAGACTCACACCTGGCACATCGACCCGCTCGACGGCACCACCAATTTCCTACACGGCATCCCGATGTTCGCGATCTCGGTGGCGCTGGAGCGCGACGGGCAGGTGGTCGCCGGCGTCGTCTACAATCCCGCCGACGATGCGATGTATGTCACCGAGAAGGGCCAGGGCGCCTGGGGCGGCAACCGGCGCATGCGCGTGGCCGCTCGCCGCGACATGGACCAGGCCCTCATCGGCTGCGGCGTGCCGCATCTGGGCAAATCGCGCGAGCATCCGCGCTTCAAGGCGGAACTGGCCGAGGTGATGACGTCGGTGGTCAACGTGCGCCGCATGGGCTGCGTGGCGCTCGATCTGGCCTATGTCGCCGCCGGCCGCTTCGACGGTTTCTGGGAGCGCGGCCTCAATTCCTGGGACATCGCCGCCGGGGCGCTGCTGATCCGCGAGGCCGGCGGCTATGTCAGCGGCTGCGACGGCGAGGACAATTTTCTCGAAACCGGCGCCATCTGCTGCGGCAATGAGACGATCTATCGGCAGTTGCTGGGGCTGTTGGTGAAGGCGAAGGGCTAGGGAGGCTCGCTCTCCCCACATGCCTGCGCGTTGCTATGTCGTTGCTATATCGAGTTGCTATATGTAACTCTACGGCATGTCGACGCCCTCCCGCGCCTCCGCCGGCGCCGTCGCCGCCGGATGGGCGGGCGTGGCGGCTTCGGCGCCGGCGTGGCGCGACCGCTTCGCGGCGGCCATCGCGCGCGAGAGCGAGGAGCGGCGCTTCTTTCTGTGGATACCGATCGCCGCCGTCGGCGGCGTCGCCCTCAATCTCGCCGCCGACCAGGAGCCGGCGCTGTGGCCGCCGGCCGTCCTCATCGCGCTCTCGGCCTTTTTCGCTTGGTTCTCGCGCTATCGCCCGGTCGCGCGCGGGCTGTGGATCGGGCTCGCGGCGCTTAGCCTCGGCTTCCTGTCGATGGGCCTGCGCACGCAGCGCGTAGGCACGCCGATTCTCGATCACGTGCGCATCGTCACCTTGCAGGGCTTTGTCGAGGAGGTCGATTTCCGTAGCGTCGGCGCGCGCTTCGTGCTGCGCGTCGTCGACGCCGACGACCTGCCGGGCAGGCTGACGCCGCGCCGCGTGCGACTCACCGCGCGCGCGACGCCGGACATCGCCGCCGGCGATTTCGTCGAGGCCAAGGCGCGGCTGCTGCCGCCCGCGCACGCCGTGCAGCCGGGCGGCTACGATTTCGCGCGCGACGCCTATTTCCAGGGCGTCGGCGCGGTTGGCTCGGCGCTTGGCGCGGTGCGGCGCATGGCGCCGACGGCGCAGGCCACCGCGCCGCAGCGGTTCTTCGCCGCCATCGACCGCGCCCGCAACCGGCTGGCGCTTCGCGTCAACGCCATCATCGGCGGCGACGCTGGCGCCATCGCCGCCGCTATGGTGACCGGCAAGCGCGATTTCCTCTCCCGCGACGCCAAGGACCTCATCCGCGAGGCCGGCATTTTCCACATCATCACTATTTCCGGCGTGCAGATGACGCTGGTGGCCGGCATCTTCTTCGTCGTCGCGCGCCGGCTGCTGGCGCTGTCGCCGACGCTGGCGACGAGCTTTCCGATCAAGAAGATCGCGGCGATCATCGCGATGACGGGCTCGCTCTTCTACGATCTGGCCACCGGCTCGCGCGTCGGCGCCGAGCGCGCGCTCATCATGACGCTGATCGTGCTCGGCGCCGTGGTGCTCGACCGGCGCGCGCTGACCATGCGCAATCTCGCGCTGGCGATCCTTGCGGTGGTCGCGATCCAGCCGGAGGCGGCGATGGGCGTCAGCTTCCAGCTTTCCTTCGCCGCCGTGGCGGCGCTGGTGGCGGTGATGGAGGCCCGGCTCGACGAGCAGGGGCCGGACCCGTCGCCGCCGGCGCCGCGCGCCAAGCCCGCGGCCTCGCCGCTATCGCGCCTCGCTTCGAAGCTGCGCGGGGTGCTGTTCGCGACCCTATGCGCGACCAGCGCGACGGTCTCGTTCATGGCCTATCACTTCCACGACATGAGCCCCTATGTGCTGATCGGCAACCCGCTGACGCTCGGCGTCATCGAATTGTTCGCCGTGCCCGGCGCGCTGCTGGGGACGGCGCTCTATCCGCTCGGGCTCGACCGCTTCGTCTGGCTGTTCGTTGGTCTCGGGGTGAAGTTCATCCTGTTCGCGGCGCGGCTCATCGCCTCGGCGCCGGGCTCGACGCTGCATGTGCGCGCCTTTTCGCCCTGGGCGCTGCCGTTCCTCAGCCTGGGCGTCGCCAGCGCCGTCATCTGGCGCACCTGGCTCATGCGTCTGACCGCCCTCGGCTTCTTCGCCGTCGGTCTCGCCGGCGCCTTCACCGGCCCCCGCTATGACGTCATCGTGCCGCCGACCGGCGACGAAGTGGCGCTGCGCGACGCCTATGGCCGCCTCGTGATGCTCGGCAAGCGCCACAACGCTTTCGCCGCCGAGCAATGGCTGGCCGCCGATGGCGACGACCGCGACCCCCTCGCCGCGCGCATCGTAGACCCGTCCTGCGACAGCTACGGCTGCGTCGGCGATCTGCCGGAGGGCATGTCGTTGAGCCTTGTCACCGACCGCTCGGCCTTCGAGGAGGATTGCGCCCGCGCCGATGTCGTCGTCTCGCCACTGACCGCGCCCACGACCTGCAAGCCGCGCCGCCTGTTCGACGAACGCCGCCTCGCCGAGACCGGCGCGGTCGGCCTGAACTGGGATGGGAAGGCGTTTCGCGTCGAGGCGGATCGCAGCGCGCTCGAAGACCGTCCCTGGTCGCCGGCGCCGCGCCGGCCGCATGCGCGGCCCCGCCCCGGTGTGGTTTCGCACGAAGCCGATCCCGCCGACGACCCCGACGCTCCGTGAGCAGGGGCGTTTGTTCAGCAATTTCGCTGACAATGCATTAGACTTAACAATCGAACGCCGGGAGCGGGCCTCACTCCATGCTGCAATTCGCCGCCAATCTTTCGACCATGTTCACGGAATGGGACTTCCTCGACCGCTTCTCGGTGGCGGCCGACCAGGGGTTCCAGGCCGTCGAGTTCCAGTTCGCGGGGACCCACGCGCCCGACGCCATTGGCCGGCGGCTGGAGAGCGCGCGCCAAACGCTCGTGCTGTTTAACGCTCCGGCGGGCGATCTCGACGCCGGCGAGCGCGGGTTCGCCGCCTTGGCCGATCGCGCGACGGATTTTCGCGCCTCGATCGCCCAGGCGATGATTTTCGCCGAACATGTCGGCGCCAAGGCCGTGCATGTCATGGCCGGGATCGCCGATCCCGCCGACCCCGGGGCGCAGCGGACCTTCCGAGATTCGCTGCGCTTCGCCCTCGACCGCCTGGACGGC
>JAJYDD010000072.1 GCA_021777795.1 Pseudomonadota bacterium
TGCGAAGGCTTGACGACAACGCCGTTGCACGCCGCGAGCGCCGGCGCGATCTTCCAGACCCCGATCATCAGCGGGAACTTCCAGGGCGCCGTCGCGGCTGGCGACCCAGAAAACGGCGATGAAATGCCCCAAACCGGGATGACCGCCGCCCACAGACTGTCGATCCCCGCCTGTTTCATCGTCGAGCAGCGCTCCTGCGCGACGATCATTGTTTGAACCCACGTGGCGACTATCGACTTGCAAAAGCCCTGCGAACGCGTCAACCCCTTTCTTGACAGGCGACGGCGGGGGAGCGAACGAGACATGAGCACAATGGCGAAGGCGCTGCCGTTGCTGGAGCATCTCGACACGCGCCGCCCAGAGATCGGCCTCGTCGATATCTTCAAGTTCGCCAAATTCAACAAGGCGACGAGACGCTGGCTTCTGATGGCGCTCGCCGCGATCCGCGAAGCGCCCTTCCCGCTCATCGAGCTTGCTCGGCCTGTTGTTGAAGCGCTGGCCCAGCGCGCCCGCGAGACCATGCCTATCTCTGAGGCCGCCGACGAGGCGCTGTCCAGCGTGTTTGTTTGCGAGTTTGCGGCGGCGTGACACACCCAAAGGAGGGCGTCAGATGAACCCGCGCATTCTGCTGATAGGGACCGCAGACACCAAATCCCCAGAGCTGACATTCCTCAAGGAGCGCATCATCGAGGCGGGCGGCGAAGTCGTTTTCATGGACGTCGGCGTGCTGTCGCGGGGCGAGTTGAAGGCGGAACTCACCAACGAAGGCGTCGCGGCGGCGGCGGGCGCGGCCCTGCCCGAGATCGCGGCGCTGGGCGATGAGAACGTGGCTATGGCCAAGATGGCTGAAGGGGCGGCGAGGCTCGCCGCCAGGCTCGCCGCTGAGGGCCGCATCGACGGCATGCTGGCGCTCGGCGGCACGATGGGAACCGATCTTGCCTTGGATGTCGCCTCGGCGCTGCCGCTCGGCGTGCCTAAGTTCATTGTTTCGACGATCGCCTATTCGCATCTCATCCCCCCGCAGCGCGTCTCGCCGGATCTGATGATGATCCTTTGGGCCGGCGGTCTCTATGGCCTCAACGACATCTGCCGGTCTTCGCTGGCGCAGGCGGCGGGCGCCGCTGTCGGGGCGGCGCGCGCCGCGCGCAGACCCACGCCAAGCCGGCCGCTGATCGGCATGACCTCGCTCGGCACCAGTTGCCTGCGCTATATGGAGCCGCTGCTGCCGGCGTTGGAGGCGCGCGGCTACGATGTCGCGGTGTTTCACACAACCGGCATGGGCGGGCGCGCCTTCGAAGCGCTGGCGGCGAGCGGCGCCTTCGCCGCCGTGATGGATTTCAGCTTGCAGGAGTTGGCCAATCATTGCGCCGGCTCCATCGTCAACGCCGGGGCCGATCGGCTCGAAGCCGCCGGACGCCGCGGCGTCCCCCAAATCGTGGCGCCGGGCGCGATCGACATGATCGACTTTCCCGCCTGGAGCGAAAATCCCTGGGGCGGCGAGGCGCGGCGCTACCGCGCCCACAATCGCCTGCTCGCCTCCGTCACCGCCACCGGCGAGGAGCGACGCGCGGTGGCGCGGCGCATCGCCGAGAAGTTGGCCCTCGCGCAAGGCCCGACCGTCTATATCCTGCCCCGCCTCGGCATTGAGGGCTGGGACCGCGAAGGCGAGCCAATGCATGCGCCCGAAGCGCTCGCCGCCTTTCTCGACGAGGCGCGTCGGCAACCCATCGGCGCCGCGAAGTTGATCGAAATCGACGCCCATATCAACGACGCCGCTTTCGCGCAGACGGCGCTCAGCGTCTTTGACACCTGGGCCCGCGAGGGAATCGTCCCCGCGGGCGCCTTGATTGACGCTGTTTGCAGACAGGCGTGAAACCGCTAAGGGAGCTGGAGCAACCGGAGGAAGCGATGGCGTCCGTGCGCGAAGTGACCGTCAGAGACGCGGTGATCGATCTGCTGCGACGGTTCGACATGACATCGGTCTTCGCCAATCCCGGCTCGACGGAGCTGCCGCTGTTTCGCAACTTCCCCGAGGAATTCCGTTATGTGCTCGGCCTTCAGGAGGCGACATGCGTCGGCATGGCGGACGGCTATGCGCAGGCGACGCGCAACGCCGCCTTTATCAACCTGCATTCGGCGGCGGGCGTCGGCAATGCGATGGGCAATCTGTTCACCGCCTTCAAGAACCGCACGCCGCTGATCGTCACCGCCGGCCAGCAGGCGCGCGCGATCCTGCCCTACGACCCGTTCCTGGCCTCGCGCGAGGCGACGGAATTGCCAAAGCCCTACGTGAAGTGGAGCATCGAGCCCGCGCGCGCGCAGGACGTGCCGCTCGCCATCGCGCATGGCTATTACCTCGCGATGACGCCGCCGCGCGGGCCGGTGTTCATCTCCATCCCCGCCGATGATTGGGACCGGCCGGCTGAGTTCGTCCCCGTGCGCCAAGTCGCGCAGGACATGCGGCCAGATCCCGTCACACTGGCGCAGATCGGCGATCTCCTCGACGCCGCCGAGCGTCCGGTATTCGTGGTTGGTGCGGCGGTCGATCGCGCAGGGGCCTTCGACGAGGCGGTGAAGCTCGCCGAGCGCCACAACGCGCGCGTGTTCGCCGCGCCGATGTCGGGGCGATGCAGCTTTCCCGAGGATCATCGGCTGTTTGCCGGTTTCCTTCCCGCGATGCGGGAAAAGATCGTCGCCTTGCTGGCCGGCAGCGATCTCGTCTTCGCCATCGGCGCGCCGGCTTTCACTTATCACGTCGAGGGCTTTGGCCCGCATGTGCCCGAAGGCGCAACCCTCTGCCAACTCATCGACGATCCCTCCACCGCGGCTTGGACGCCAGTTGGCGTGGCGGCGATTGGCGGGGTGCGGCTTGGCCTGATTGACCTGCTGGCCCGCGCGGCGCCGCGCGCGCGCTCCGCGCCGCCGCGCCGCGAGCCGGCGCCGCGCGCGCAACCCTCACGGCCCCTGAGCACGGCCTATGTGCTGCAAACGCTGGCCGAGATGCGCGCGCCCGATAGCATCATCGTCGAAGAAGCGCCGAGCGCCCGCGCGGCCATGCAGAGCCATCTGCCGATTCTGCGCAGCGGCGGGTTCTATACGATGGACAGCGGCGGGCTCGGCTACGGTCTGCCGGCGGCGGTCGGCGTCGCCCTGGCCAAGCCCGGCGCGCAGGTGATCGGCGTGATCGGCGACGGTTCCAGCCTCTATTCGATCCAGGGGCTGTGGAGCGCCGCGCAACTGCGTCTGCCGATCTGTTTTGTCATTCTCAACAACCGGCGTTACGCCGCCTTGCAGGATTTCGCGCCCGTGTTCGGCTTCGGCGCCAACGAACCCGTGCAGGGCACGGATTTGCCTGATCTCGATTTCGTCGCCATCTCGCAAGGCATGGGCTGCGCGGCGACGCGGGCGGCCGACGCGGAAAGCCTGCGCGCCGCGCTCGCCGAAGCCCTCGCGTCTCAGGGACCGCGCCTTGTTGAAGTGGTGGTGGCATAGGCGCCTATACAAACAAAACGGCGCGGCGCTTGAAGCCGCGTCCCGTCGAAGGCGGCGGGCCTATTCCATCGCCTCCAATTCGCCGATCATGCGCTCGATCAGCGACAGGCCGATCAACCAGAATTTCGGGTCCTTGGCGTCGAGGCCGAAAGGCGCCAGCAACTCGTCATAGGGCTTGGCGCCGCCAGCGGCGAGCAGCGCGAAATAGCGCTCGACGAAGCCCTCATGCGCCCTTTCGTAGACGCCGTAGAGTGAGTTCACCAGACAATCGCCGAAGGCGTAGGCGTAGACATAAAACGGCGAATGGATGAAATGGCCGACATAGGTCCAATAGGTCTCGTAACCCGGCCCCAGGTCGATCGCCGGGCCGAGGCTTTCGCTCTGCACCTGCATCCAATGCGCTGAAATCTGCTCGGCCGTCAGCTCGCCCTTGCGCCGTTCGGTGTGGATGAGGCGCTCGAACTTGTAGAACGCGATCTGGCGCACGACGGTGTTGAGCATGTCCTCGACTTTGGCGGCCAGCATCGACCGGCGCTCGGCCGGGTCGCTTGCCGAGGCGAGCAGGGCGCGAAAGGTCAGCATCTCGCCGAACACGCTGGCGGTTTCGGCCAGCGTCAGCGGCGTCGGCGCCATCAAGGGGCCGTTGGGCGCCGCCAGCACCTGATGGACGCCGTGGCCGAGTTCGTGCGCCAGCGTCATCACGTCGCGCGGCTTGCCGAGATAGTTGACGAGCACATAAGGGTGCGCCGAGGGCGTCGTCGGATGGGCGAAGGCGCCGGGGGCCTTGCCGGGCCTGACCGGCGCGTCGATCCAGCCCTCGTCGAAGAAGCGGCGGGCGATGTCGGCCATGCGCGGCGAAAAGCCGCCATAAGCGCCCAGCACCGTGTCGCGCGCCTGATCCCAGGTGAACACCCGGGCGGAGGTGTTCGGCAGCGGCGCATTGCGATCCCAATGGGCGAGCTTGGCCTTGCCGAACCAGCGCGCCTTCAGGGCGTAGTAGCGGTGCGACAGGCGCGGATAGCTTTGCGTGACCGCCTCCACCAGCGCATCGACGACTTCGCGCTCGACGCGGTTGGCCAGATGCCGGGAATCGGCGATGTCGGCGAACTTGCGCCAGCGGTCGGAGATCTCCTTGTCCTTGGCGAGCGTGTTCATGACGAGCGTGAACACGCGCAGGTTGGCCGCAAAGGTTTTGGCGAGCGCGTGGGCCGCCGCTTCGCGCTTGGTTTCGTCGGCGTCCGAGAGGCGCGCCAGCGTCGGCTCCAGCGTCAGGCTCTCGCCGTCGATCTCGAAGCGCAGCGAAGAAATCGTCTCGTCGAACAGCCGGTTCCAGGCGGCAGCGCCGCTGACGGATTTTTCCAGAAAAAGCTGCTCGATCTCGTCGGCGAGCTGATGCGGCTTCTCCTTGCGGATGTCCTCCAGCCACGGCCGGTAATGCGCCAGTGGCCCGCTGGCCATGCCCGCCGCCAGCGCCGCGTCGTCGAGGCGGTTGAGTTCGAGTTCGAAGAACAACAGGTCGCCGGCGATGTCGGTCACGCGCTCCTGGGCGTCGCCGTAGAATTTGGCGCGCGCCGGGTCGGAGGTGTCGCCGGCGTAGGTCAGCGAGGCGTAGGACATCAGCCGGCCCATGAGGTCTTGCAGCGCCTCATATTCGCGGATCGCGCCGACCAGCGCCCCTTTCGCGAGCCGCTGCGCCAGTTGGCCCTTGTGGGCGGCGGCGAAAGCCCTGGCCTCGTCGCCCGCGCGGTCGAGATCGGCGGCGAACTGCGGCGAATCCATGCCGGGATAGAGATGGTCGAGCCGCCACTCCGGCAAGGCGCCGAGTGAAGAGGTGGAACTCGCGCGCTCGGCGGAGGCTTTCAATCCAAGGTTATCGACGATCATCGGCGAATCGCTCTCCTCAACGGCGGGGTCGAGCCCGGCGCGCGTCCCGAAATCCCAAATGGCGGCTCACATTGTCGCGCGCAAGGGCCTTGCAGCGTCGGCGAATCGGGCCGCATTAACAAGAACTTTACCCTAGCGTCCGAGTCTGCCCGCGAAGCGGCGCCACTGAAGAGCCGCGACGCGTTGGAATATACATGGCCGCCTTGATCCTGGTTGTGGACGACGATCCCGTGCAGCGCCGGCTGCTCGAAGCGATGATCCGTCGCTTTGGTTATCAATCCGAGACCGCCGATTCGGGAGAGGCGGCGGTGGCGCGGCTGGAAGCGGCCGACCGACCCTCGATAAACCTCGTCATTCTCGATCTCGTCATGCCCGACCTCGACGGCATGGGCGTGCTGACGCGGATGCGCCAGCGCGGCCTGCAAACGCCGGCGATCGTGCAGACCGCGCACGGCTCGATCGAGGCGGTGATCTCAGCGATGCGCGCCGGCGCGCTCGATTTCGTGGTCAAGCCGGTCGGCGCCGAGCGCTTGCAGGTGTCGATCAAGAATGCGCTGAGGGTCGATGCGCTCGAAGACGAGTTGCGGCTCGCCACTCGGCGCGGCGCGGGCGAACTGACGTTCCGCGACATCGGCACCAAGGTCGAGAACATGGCGCGCACGCTGCGGTTGGCCGAACGCGCCGCCAAATCCTCGATTCCGGTGCTGATCGAGGGCGAATCCGGCGTCGGCAAGGAATTGCTGGCGCGCGCCATCCAGGGCGGCTCGGACCGGCGCGGCAAGGCCTTCGTCACCGTCAATTGCGGCGCGCTGCCGGAAAATCTCGTCGAATCGATCCTGTTCGGGCACGAGAAGGGCGCCTTCACCGGCGCCACCGAAAAGCACGCCGGCAAGTTCTCGGAGGCCAATGGCGGCACATTGTTCCTCGACGAGATCGGCGAATTGCCGCTCGACGCGCAGGTCAAGCTTTTGCGCGCGCTCCAGGAGGGCGAAATCGACCCCGTGGGCGCCAAGCGCTCGCTGAAGGTCGATTTCCGGCTGGTGTCGGCGACGAACCAGAACCTCATCGAACTCGTCAAGCGCGGCAAGTTCCGCGAGGACTTGTTCTATCGGCTCAACGTGTTCCCCATCACCATCCCGCCGCTGCGGGCGCGCGTCGCCGACATCCCCGATCTCGCCCGCCGTTTCATCGCGCGCTTCTCCGCCGAGGAGGGCAAGCGCGTGCGCGGGCTTTCCACCGAGGCGGCGGCGCTATTGTCGAGCTATGATTGGCCGGGCAATGTGCGCCAGCTCGAAAACGCCGTGTTCCGGGCCATCGTGCTCGCCGACGGCGACGAACTGACCGTCGCGGAATTCCCGCAGATCGCCGCTCAGGTCCAGGGCTTCGACCTGCGCATCCCGCCAGCGCCCGCCTCGGCCTACGCGACGACCGCCGCCCCCGCCTTCGCGTCGCCGTCGTCTGCCGAGAAGCCCGACCCCAACGTGATGAGTCTGCTCGACGAGAGCGGCGACGTGCGCAAGCTCGAAGAGTTGGAAGCCGACGCGATACGCTTCGCGCTCAATCATTATCATGGACAGATGTCGCAAATGGCGCGCAAACTCGGCATCGGCCGTTCGACACTGTACCGGAAGATGAAGGAGATCGGCGTCGAGGCCGAAATGCTCGGCGACGCGGCGGCGTGACGAAGGGGCGCTGGACAAAGCGGATATCGGCGGCTCTATTGCGCTGCGGCGCCGGTGCGCGGGTGAGGCAATGTCGATTCGCGGCGTAAGATTAAGGGCAAGTTGGGCGCTGTTGCTCCTGACGACGAGCCCCTTGGCGGTGGCGCGGGCGGACGACGCGCAGACCAGGCCACCGGTGGCGGTCGTGGCGCCGCTCGATCTTTCGTCGCCCGCAAGCGAGGGTGTGGACGCGGCCTCGACGGGCGCGATCACGCCCCAGGCGCCGCCGCGCGCCATCTCCCGGCTCGATCTGTCGCCGCCGCCGGGCCTGCTGCCGGAACTGCCGCCGGAGCCACAGCCGCCCGCCTTCGCGGCGCCTGTCATCCATGTGGACGCGCCCGCGACGCCGGAAGCCGTCGCGCCCGCTGCGCCCGCTGTGCCCGCTGTGCCCGCCGTGGGCGCGACGACGCCCGACGACGCGACGCAAGCCGAACTATCGCCCGCCGCGCCCGCCGACCCTGTCGCCGACGAAATCCACGCGGCCCTCGACCATTTCGTGGCGGCGCCGGCAGGCCGGCCCGTCGGCGCCGGCGATTGGAGCGCGGCCCGCAAAGCGATCGCCGCGTTCTACGCCGAGCGCAACTACGCGCCGTTATGGACCGACGGCGAACATTTGAGCGGCGGAGCGAAATCGGCGCTCGCCCGTCTCGCCAAGGCCGGCGAAGACGGCCTCGACCTCGCCGCCCTGCCCCGGCCCGCCGCCGATTGGAGCGAAAGCGCCGCGAGCGCGCAAGCTGAGGCGGATGTCGAGATCTCCGCCGCCGTCGTCGCCTACGCCCTGCAGGCGACGGGCGCGCGAATCAACCCGGGCGCTCTGTCGAAAGACGTTTCCGCCAAGCCGGAAGTCGCCGACCCCGCCGTCGTTTTGAAGAGCGTGGCGGCGGCGGACGACCCCGACGCCGCGCTGGCGGCGTTCAATCCGCCGCAGGCCGGCTATCGCGCCCTGCGCGCCGCGCTCGAAAGATTGCGCGACGAGGGGCCGGCGCCGGTGGCCCGGTTTTCCCCTGGTCCCGTCCTCATGCTCGGCATGTCGGACCCTCGGGTGCCGCTCATCCGCGCCCGCCTGGGGCTCAGTTCGCTGAAGGACGGCGTCTCGCCCCGCGTCTATGACGTGCGCGTGGCCAGCGCCGTCGCGGCGTTTCAGCGCGTCCACGGCCTGCCCGTCAACGGGGCCCTGACCCAAGCGACGGCAAACGCGCTGGGCGGCGAAAATCTGCGCGAGCGGCGCGAATCGCTCATTCTGGCCAATATGGAGATGTGGCGCTGGGAGCCGCGCGAGATGGGGGAATTGCGCGTCGAGGTCAACGTGCCGGATTTCTCGCTGCGGCTGATGAGCGGCGACACGGTGCTCCAGCGCACGCGCGTCATCGTCGGCAAGCCGGACACGCCGACGCCGATTTTCTCCAACGCCATCAAATACATGCTTTTCAATCCGGCCTGGCATGTGCCGGAGTCCATCGTCAAGAAGGAGATGGAGCCGAAATACGCCGCCGACCCCTCCTATTTCGCCCGTCACGGCTACAAGGTGACCAATGTCGGCCACAGGCTGGAAGTCGTGCAGCCGCCGGGAGAGGAGAACGCGCTCGGCCGGATGCTGTTTCTGTTTCCCAACGAACACGCGGTCTATCTTCATGACACGCCGTTGCGCTCGTTGTTTTCCGCCTCCTATCGGGCGTTCAGCCACGGCTGCGTGCGCGTCGAGGACCCCGCCCGGCTGGCGGAGACTTTGATGGGCGGCGCCCGGCGCGGCTGGACGGACGCCAAGGTGCGCTCTCTTCTCGGCGACAAGGAACGCACGTTGTCGTTGCCGACCCCCGTGCCCGTCCATCTCCAGTACTTTACGGAATTCGTGGATGAAAACGGCGCCTTGCACGATCGCGAAGACCTATATGGACTGACGGGCAAAGTGGCGCTGGCCTTGAGGAAATTGCGGCGAGATTGAATAAGGTTCGGCGTCGGCCTATAGATTAGGCAAATTCGTTTCGCCGAGAGGGCGGGCGGGCCTCATGGGCTGGTTACGCATCGTCCACGAGGGCGGACAAGGAAGGGGCGAAATTGGCGTTGGCCGCCAGAACAACGTTTCTTGCGAAAAAGGGGCGAAGCAGGCTCGCGAGCCTTGCCGGGGTGGCCGTTTACGCTCTGTTGCACGCCCCCGCCAGCACGCAGCCCGCGGTGGCCGACGGCGACACGCGCACGCTCACCTTCGTCGACCATCACACCAACGAATCGGGCTCGTTCACCTTCCGCGTCAACGGCCGCTACGATCAGCAGGCGCTCGACAAGCTCAACTGGTTCATGCGCGACTGGCGGATCAACGAGCAGATCAAGATGGACCCGCACCTGTTCGACATCCTGTGGGACGTCTATCAGCAATCCGGGTCCCATGAGCCCATCGACGTGCTCTCCGGCTATCGTTCGCCGCAGACCAACGCCATGTTGCGGCGGCGCTCGCGTCTGGTGGCCCGTCAATCGGAGCACATGCAGGGCAAGGCGATCGACGCGCATTTCACCGACGCCGGGACGGCGCGGATTCGCGACGTCGCCATGCGGATGCAGGAGGGCGGCGTCGGTTTCTATCCCATCGGATCGACGCCCTGGGTGCATATCGATTCCGGAGCGGTGCGCTATTGGCCGCGCATGAGCCGCAATGCGCTGGCGCGGCTGTTCCCGGACGGCAAGACGGTGTTCATCCCCGCCGACGGCAAGCCGATGGAGGGCTACGCCGACGCGAAGGCGATGATCGAAGCGCGCGGCGGCGACGTGCAGCCGGCCAATTCGAGCGGCGGATTGCTGGCCTGGCTGTTCGGCGGCGCGCGCGGCGGCGGCGAAGACGACGCCGAAGAATCCGCCGGCGCCCCCATCCTCGCCGCCAACGGACGCGGGACGCCTTTCGGGGCGACCGTCGGCCGGGGCGGCGCATCGGCCCCCGTCGTCGCTGTCGCGGCCCCCGTCGTGGCAGTCGCGGCGCCTGTCGCTCCCGTTGCGGCGCCTGTCGAAACTGCCGCGGCGCCTGCCGAAACCGTTGCGACGCCAGTCGAAACTGCCGCGGCGCCTGCCGAAACTGCGTTAGCCCAGCCCCAGGAGGCGGCCGCCGACGCGCCTGCGCCGCTGCCGCCGCGAAAGCCCCTGGAACTGGCTGACCTCGACCCGATGGCGCCCTTGCCGCCGAAACGTCCGCTGGAGCTTGCGCTCCCGCCCGGAAACGGGCCAAGCCCGGCTGACGACCTCATCGGAAGGCTGATGAAGGATCCGTCCCTGCCCGCCGACGCGAAGCCGAAATCCGCCCTCGCTCTGGTCGAGACCACCCCCCGCCGGCGCGGCGACTCGGACGCACTGGCGCGGGCCGCCGCGCTGACGCCGCCGCCGCTGCCGCCGCCGCGTCCCCGATTCGGCGCCGAGGGCGTCACCCGGATTGATAAAGCGGCGCCGCTGCCCCCTTCCCGCCCGGGGAAAGCGGCGCGCTCGGCCGCCGCCAATCCCTTCGGGTCGCTGGTGGTCGATGCTTTCAACACGGCGCCGTCGTTTACGGTGTTGCGGGGCAGCACGCCCTAGGCGCGGCCTCGCCAGATTGGGCTTGACGCCTTGGCGCGGATAAGTTTCGACGCGGCGGACCCTTCGTCCGACCGCCGCCGCCCCGAGAGACACGCATGATCCCCCGCTATTCCCGGCCCGAAATGACCGCCGTGTGGTCTCCCGCGACCCGGTTTCGCATCTGGTTCGAGATCGAGGCGCACGCCTGCGACGCCTTGGCCGAAATCGGCGTGATCCCGAAGGAGAGCGCGCGCGCGATCTGGGAGAAGGCAGGCCATGTCGAATTCGACGTCGCCCGCATCGACGAGATCGAGCGCGTCACCAAGCATGACGTCATCGCCTTCCTGACCCATCTGGCTGAGTTCATCGGCCCCGATTCGCGTTTCGTGCATCAGGGGCTGACCAGTTCCGACGTGCTCGACACGTGCCTTGCGGTGCAATTGCAGCGCGCCAGCGACCTTCTGATCGCTGACGTCGACGCTTTGCTGGCGGCGCTGAAACGCCGCGCGTTCGAACACAAGATGACGCCAACCATCGGCCGCTCGCACGCCATTCACGCGGAGCCCACGACCTTCGGCCTGAAACTCGCCGGGGCCTACGCCGAATTCGTGCGCGCGCGGGCGCGGCTGGCAGCGGCGCGTGAGGAAATCTCGACCTGCGCGATCTCCGGCGCCGTCGGCACCTTCGCCAATGTCGATCCTCGGGTCGAAGCGCATGTGGCGGAAAAACTCGGCCTCAAGCCGGAGCCGATCTCGACCCAGGTGATCCCCAGGGATCGACACGCGGCCTTCTTCGCCGCACTCGGAATCGTCGCCTCCTCGGTCGAGCGGCTCGCCATCGAGATCCGCCATTTGCAACGCTCCGAGGTGCTGGAGGCGGAGGAATATTTCTCCGAGGGGCAAAAAGGCTCCTCGGCGATGCCGCATAAGCGCAACCCCGTGCTGACCGAGAACCTCACCGGCCTCGCCCGGCTGGTGCGCAGCGCCGTGACGCCGGCTTTGGAGAATGTGGCGCTCTGGCACGAGCGCGACATCTCCCATTCCTCGGTCGAGCGCGGCATTGCCCCCGACGCGACGATCACGCTCGATTTCGCGCTGGCGCGGCTGGCGGGCGTCATCGACAAGCTCGTCGTCTACCCCGAGAACATGCGCAAGAATCTCGACCGCCTCGGCGGCCTCGTCCATTCCCAGCGCGTGCTGCTGGCGCTAACGCAGAAGGGGGTTTCGCGCGAGGACGCCTATGGTTTCGTGCAGCGCAACGCCATGCCCGTCTGGCGCGGCCAGGGCGATTTCCTGACTCTGCTGAAGGCGGACAAGGAGGTGCGGGCGGCGCTATCGGAGGGCGAGTTGGAGGAGCTGTTCGACCTCGGCTACCATTTCAAGGCGGTGGATGCGATTTTTGGGCGGGTGTTTGGGGAGGGGTGAGCGAGCGCTTGACGAAGTAGCTACCGGTGGCTACTTTTCTGCTCATGCGAAAAGTCGGCGTCAAAGCCTTGAAGAACGAACTCAGCAAGCATCTCCGCGCGGTCGCGGCCGGGGAAACGATCCTGGTGACGGACCGAAGCCGCGTGGTCGCCGAATTGCGTCCGCCGCAGCCTGCGGAAGGGGGCGACGAGGCCGCGCGCAACTGGGCGCGGTTGATCCACGAGGGAATCGTGACGCCATCGAAGCGCCCATTCAGCGAGTCCATGCCGCCTCGCCTTCCGCCACTGATGAGTCTTGAAGATCTCATGCGCGAAATCGCCGAGGATCGGGAGGCGCGTTGATCTACCTGGATTCTTCGGTCGTGCTGGCGCGCGTCTTCGCTGAAGCCGCCTCGCCGGCCGACCGGTTCTGGTCGCAACCGTTCACGTCCAGCCGGTTGCTCGCCTATGAAGTGATGAACCGCGTCAACCTGCGCCAAAATGTCGCCGGGCTGAGGGAGAATGCTCAGGCGATCATCGACCGGATTGAACTGATCGAACTTTCACCTGTCGTCCTCGCCCGGGTGCTCGCGCCATTTCCCGTACCAGTGAAGACGCTCGACGGATTGCACCTCGCCACCATGCACTATTTGCTCGCTAACGGACAACACATCCGCCTCG
>JAJYDD010000604.1 GCA_021777795.1 Pseudomonadota bacterium
CGCCCACGGCAAGGAGGTCCGTAAGCGCCCTTTTGGCGCCGCTCAGTCGAGGGGCTTGAAGTTCCAGGGCATCAATGCGTCGATGTCGCTGTTTGGCCAGCGGTTGGCGATTCGCTCCAGTGTCAGCTTTGCCCACGCATAGGGATCGACGTCGTTCATCTTGCAGGTTTGGAGCATGGTCGCGACTGCGGCCCATGTGCGACCTCCGCCGGCCGAACCGGCGAAGAGAGAATTCTTCCTCGTAATGGCTTGGGGCCTGATCGCGCGCTCTACAATGTTGGAGTCGATCTCGACGCGCCCGTCTTCGAGGAACAGCAGCAGTTTGGCGCGCTGCGATTGTGCGTAGCGGATCGCCTCGGCGAGTTTCGATTTGCCGGAGATGCGCGGCAGCTCGCGCTCCCACAGGTTGAACAGCGCCTGCACGATGCCGGCCGAGGCCGCATGCCGCGCCGCCCGTCGCGCCTCAGGCGACTGGCCTCGCACGTCGTCCTCGACCGCCCACAGCATTTTCATCTGCTCGACGGCCGCACTCGCCACGAGAGATTCGCCGTTGGCGTGCAGGTCGAAGAACCGGCGGCGCAGATGAGCCCAACACCCGGCCAGCCGCAGGCCGTCGGCGTGCGGAGCGCCCGCGAGCTTGCGATATCCGGAATAGCCGTCGCATTGCAGGATGCCGCGATAATCGCCGAGATGGCGCGCTGCGCAGTCGCCGGAGCGGCTGTCCTCGAAACGATAGGCGACCATCGGCGGCCCCGCGCCGCCGAACGGTCGGTCATCCCTCGCATAGGCCCATAACCAGGAGATTTTGGTCTTGCCGGCCCCGGGGTCCAGGGTCGGCAACGTCGTCTCATCGGCGAAGATACGATCGCCCTCGCGAATGCGACCGAGCACATGAGCGGCGAGCGGCTCGAAGTGGAAGCCCACGGCGCCCATCCAATTGGCCATCAGCGAGCGGCTGAGTTCCACACCGTCGCGGGCGTAGATGGCTTCCTGGCGATACAGCGGCAGCCCATCGGCGTATTTGGAGACGGCGACCTGCGCGAGCAAAGCTTCCGTCGGCAGGCCCGCTTCGACGATATGCTCGGGCGCGGGGGCTTGCAGGATCGCGCCCGGCTCCTTGTAGGCGTATTTGGGCCGGATCGTCACGAGGAGCCGGAACCGCGCGCGTATGACGTCGAGCCTGAAGCTCTCGTCCTGACCGATCCTGACCCGTTCCTTGCCCTGCAAGCCCGCTGGAATCTCCGGCTCCACGATCTCTTCGACGCGCTCCAGATGCGAGGGAAACCGGGGCTTGTCGCGAGGCGTCTTGCGCGACTGGCTCTTCGTCTTTCCCTCCAACCGCGCGGCGATCGCCTCAAGGCCGGTCTCCACCTCTTCGAAGGCGAAGCTCTGCTGTTGGGCTTCATCGGAGCCGAGCTTCTCGGAGCTTTTGCCAAAGCGCCCGCGCCGAAGCGTCTTCAGGATAGAGGTCAGCCGCGCGATCTCGGCCTTGGCCATCGCGTTCGTTTGGGCGAGATCGTTGACTTCAGCCTTCAATCGCAGAACATCGCCGCGCGCAGCCTCTGCGTCGGCCTCGGAACGGCCAGCGCGTGTCAAGGCGGCGAGCGTCAACGTCTTCAGGTCTTCGAAGTCGTCAGGAAGCTCGCCGGAGTGTTCGGGCATGCTTAGATTGCTACCATATTGATTGACGAAAGTCTCGTGTTTTCAGCGGACTCCCAGCATTTTCTTAGCCTATCCGGCGCTCTGCGGCGTCCGAACTTCCACCGCGCGGATTCGTTTCCAATCAAGACCTTCGAGCAGCGCGGAGAGCTGCCCGTAGCTGAGCCGGATCTCGAAACTTCCCGGCGACGGCCAGCAAAAATGCGAACTCTCCAGACGTTTCGCAAAAAGGCATAGACCGGACCCGTCGAACCAAACGATCTTGATCCGGTCCGCCCTTTTCGACCGGAAAACATACAAGGAGCCGTCGAACGGATCGGAGCCCGCGTCGCGCACCATGGCCACCAGGCCTTCTGGACCTTTACGAAAATCAATCGGGACCGCCCGCAGCAATATTCGCGCGCCGGACGGGATCATGCCTCGCGCACCGCGCGCAGCACCCGGCGCAGATCATCCTCGGCAATGTCCGCGCTCACGCGAACAACCGCGCCGGCAACTTCGATCTCCACCCGCCGCGTCTTCGTCGAAATCGCAGGTAGCTCCGCAGGCGCCCCGCTAGCTACATTTGCCTTTTCCGCCTTGCGCGCCGCAGCGCCCCGCCAACTGAAAAGCTGCGACGGCGTGATCTCCAGAGATCGCGCCAGCGCCGAGATATTGGCCCCAGGCTCCAGAGAGGCGGCGATCGCACGGTCCTTGAAATCATCAGACCAACGCCGTCGCTCGCCAACAGGCGCGCCTTCCAGCCGTTCGGCGCGAACCTCGATGAAATGGTTGGGACTAGTTCTACGCATAGGCCTAGACATAAAGCTTGTTGGTCATAACCAAGCTCTACCACTTGCTCAGCTTAACCCGCCAGAACGGCGCCAAAAGGACGCTTACGGTGCAGGCGCGACGGCGGGCCAACGCCGCTGGCGGACATGGAAGCGTGGAAAGAGGGCATGGCGCTGATTCCTCCCCGAAATCAGGTCAAA
>JAJYDD010000605.1 GCA_021777795.1 Pseudomonadota bacterium
AGCGCACCTGGATTCTCGACGCCGGGGATCGCGCGACGGAGTGATTTGCGGGGCTGTCGCGTTCTACGAAAGGCCGACGAATTCCTTGTCGTCGGAGGAGGCCGTCTCGGCCGCCGCGAAGGATCACGCGGCCTTTTCGCCGGGCTCGCCAAGCGGCAGGCCGCGCGCTAGTCTCGCCCATTCCTGACCCCCGACGAGACGCGCATGGACAAGCAGCAGAAATGGCACGCCTGGTACTTTCTCGCCGCGATCATGGGCGTCGCGCTGCTCGGCCAAGTGCTGAGCTTCGGCCACAATGTCGCCGATATTCCCTATAGCCAATTCCTCACCGACCTGAAAAGCGACAAGATCGCCGAGGTCAGCGTCGCCGGCGATTCAATAAACGGGCAATGGAAGGTCGCGCAGAAGAACGGCGTCAAGCGCTTCGTCACCACGCGCGTCACCCCTGATCTCGCCGCCGAGCTCGAAAAGAACCACGTCAAGTTCAGCGGGCAGCCACAAAATACGCTGCTGGCGACGGTGTTGTCCTATGTCCTGCCGACGCTGCTTTTCTTCGGCGTCTGGTGGTTCTGGTTCCGCAATTTCGCGCAGGGACAGATGGGCGGCGGCGGTCTTATGGCGATCGGCCGCAGCAAGGCGAAAGTCTATGTCGAGACCGACACCAAGACGACTTTCGCCGACGTCGCCGGCGTCGACGAGGCCAAGGACGAATTGCGCGAGGTCGTCGAGTTCCTCAAACATCCTGCCCAATATGGCCGGCTCGGGGCGCGCATGCCGAAGGGCATTCTGCTGGTGGGGCCGCCGGGCACCGGCAAGACGCTGCTCGCGCGGGCGGTGGCGGGCGAAGCCGGCGTTCCGTTCTTCTCGATCAATGGTTCGGAATTTGTCGAGATGTTCGTCGGCGTCGGGGCGGCGCGGGTGCGCGATCTGTTCGTGCAGGCGCGCGAGAAGGCGCCGGCGATCATCTTCATCGACGAACTCGACGCGATGGGGCGCGCGCGCGGCGCCTATCCCTTCGGGGCCAACGACGAGAAGGAGCAGACCCTCAACCAGTTGCTAGTCGAACTCGACGGCTTCGATTCGCGCAGCGGCCTCGTGTTGCTGGCGGCGACCAACCGGCCGGAAATTCTCGATCCCGCGCTGCTGCGCGCCGGCCGTTTCGACCGTCAGGTGCTGGTCGACCGGCCTGACAAACTGGGGCGCGTCGAGGTTCTCGAACTCTATCTGAAGAAGCACAAGATCGGCCCCCATGTCTCCGCCGAGGAGATCGCGGCGCTGACCCCCGGCTTCACCGGGGCCGATCTCGCCAATCTCGTCAACGAAGCCGCGCTGGTCGCAACAAGGCGCGACGCCGGCGAGATCAGCATGAACGATTTCACCGAAGCGGTGGAGCGCATCGTCGCCGGATTGGAGAAGCGCAAGCGGATCCTCAGTCCGAAAGAGCGGCGGGTCGTGGCCTATCACGAGATGGGCCATGCGCTGGTGGCGATGTCGCTGCCCGGCGCCGATCCCGTGCACAAGATCTCGATCATCCCGCGCGGCGTCGGCGCGCTCGGCTATACGCTGCAACGCCCGACCGAGGACCGCTTCGTCATCACGCGCGACGAACTCGTCGACCGCATGTCGGTGCTGCTCGGCGGGCGCGCCGCCGAGTGGCTGACTTTCCATCACACTTCCACTGGCGCCGCCGACGATCTCGTGAAGGTCACCGATATCGCGCGCGACATGACGATGCGCTTCGGCATGGACCCGAAGCTGGGGCCGATCTCCTACGAAGGGCCGCCTTCGCCGTTCCTGCCCGGCGCGCCGGGCATGGCGGGAGGGCATGAAAAGCGCTTCAGCGAGGCGACCTCGCGCGAGATCGACGAAGCCGTTCACGCCCTCGTCGCCGATGGTTTCCAGCGCACGCTCGACATTTTGACCGCACGCAAGGCCTTGCTGGAAAAGGGCGCCGAAATGCTGCTGGAACGCGAGACCCTCGACGAGGAGACGCTCAAGCTTTTGCGCGCCGAGGTTGTGCAGGTCGCCCCGGTCAGGCCCGTTCCGGCGTGACGGGCTCGTTCTCCTTGATGCGGAACCACGCGATATAGAGCGCCGGCAGGAACAGCAGCGTCAGCACGGTGCCGACGACGATGCCGCCCATCATCGCATAGGCCATCGGCCCCCAGAAGATCTCGCGGCTGATCGGGATCAGCGCCAGGGTCGCGGCGGCGGCGGTGAGCAGGATCGGCCGCATCCGGTGCTCCGTCGCCTCGATCACCGCGTCCCAGGGTCTCACGCCGGCTTTGCGCAAATCCTCGATCTGAATGATGAGGATGACCGAATTTCGGATGAGGATGCCGATCAGCGCCAGCACGCCGAGGATGGCGACGAAGCCAAGCGGCGCGTGCGAGGGCAGCAGCGCCGCCACCACGCCGATCAGCGCCAGAGGCGCGACCGCGAACACCAGGAACAACCGCTGGAAGCTCTGCAACTGGATCATCAGGATCGTCGCCATGATGAACAGCATCAACGGCGCCACCGCCGCGATCGGCCCCTGCGCCTTGGCGCTCTCCTCCACCGCGCCGCCGGTGACGATGGAATAGCCGATCGGCAGCGTCGCGCGCAGCGCGTCGATCTTCGGCTGCAAC
>JAJYDD010000606.1 GCA_021777795.1 Pseudomonadota bacterium
CGCACGCGGCGCCGAGCCGGACGAGCGACAGCGCCTGTTCGCCCATCTCGCGCGGCCGCGCGATCAGCGCCAAGACGGCGAGGTCGCCTGGCTGCGCGCGCTGATGGCGCGGCTGGGTTCGCTCGATTACGCGCGCGGCGTCGCCCAGGGGTTGGCGGGCGCGGCGCTGTACGAACACCAGGCCGCATTCGCCGGCGCGCCGGAAAGCCGCCACACGCGCTTTATCGCCGGCCTCGCGGGCTGGATATTCCGGCGCGATTGAACGGGGGAAGCGACATGCCGCGCATCGTCAAGCCCAGATATGTCGATCCCGTCGTGTTCGGCGGCGGGCAGGAGTTGACCTATCGCCCGCCGCTGCTGTTTCGCGAGGTGACGGCGCGCGTCTTTCCGCTGAAGGCCAACATCGCCCGGCTCGCCGAGTTCTGCGCCCAATATCTCAACATGGACATCCCCGACGAGATCGTCCATTTCACGCCGGCGCTGCCTTACGTCTATTTCATGGCGCTGAACTACGGCGGCATGTCGGCGACTTCGGTTCACGCCCAGCGGCTCGGCTGGGTGGCGCAGCACGAAGCGTTCTTCCTCGTGCCGCTGGCGCGCTGGCGGCGCGAGCATGGCAAGCTGGTCTTCAAGGGCTGGACCACCGCGACGCCCTTCATCTATGTCGACGATCCCCTGTCGGCGGCGACGGGGCGCGAGGTCTATGGTTGGCCGAAGGCGCAGGCGTGGATCGAGGCCGACCGGCCGGCCTGGACGACGCATCCGCGCGCGCCGACCCGGCTTTACACGCTGAGCGTCGATATTTTCCACGACGTCTACGCCGGCCAGCGCGAGCCGCCGCGCAGGCTGCTGACCATCGACCGCGACGTTGTGGCCTCTTACGCGGAATATCCGCTCAACTATAAATGCCCGTGGTCGATCACTTCCGTGATCCCCAATCTCTATTCGACATCGCTTTCGCTGATGGAGGAGGCGGCCGACATCGCGGGCCATCTGCGCCTGCGCGGCTTCCCCGATTTCCGCAACGCCGATTCGCTGATGGAGATGGCGCGCGAGGGTTTCAGGCTGAGCGAGCAAATGCTGGCGGGCTTCTGGCCGCTGTCGGGCGACGACGCGCGCGCGCCGCTGGTCGAGGATCTGCCGCGTTTCTTCACCAGCACGATCAACGTCAAGCAGTTCCGCGCGCCGCAAGACCCCGATCTCGCCTGCTACACGGCGCTGGTGCAATCGGACATGGGCGTCGATCGCATCAACCAGATCGGCCTGCTCGGCGATTGGGATCTGCTGCGCGGCGACAAATCCGGCGGCTACAGCCTCAGCATCGACCGTTACCGCGCCCAGCCGATCCTCGATACGCTGGGCGTCGAGACGCCCAACCTCTACGAGCGCCCGCGCGAGGGCGAGACCGTGACGCTGCGCCCGTCGTTCCCGTTCTGGATGGATTTCGATCTCTATTACGGCGCCGGCGACGTCATCTGTTCGCGCACGCCGGAGCTTGCCGGCGGCCGCTGGATCGAGGAGAGTCGCCACGTCGGACATTTCATGGACCGCACGCCCCGCCGCGGCGTCCAGCCGGACGCCTACAACACCGCGCTCGGCGCGGCGACGCTGCCGATCTCCGGCCCGCTGCATTTTCCCGATCTCACCGTGCAGGTCTATCCGCTGCGCGCCGACCCCGAAATCCTCGCCCAATTCGTCACGTGGAGTTGGACGCGGCTGTTCGAGGGCGGCGACGAGCGGCCGAAGCTGGAGCTGGAGCTTGTCGGCGCCTTTGTCTATCTGATCGTCGAGACCGTCGGCTCAGAACACGGGCGCATGTGGTCGGGCACGGAAAACATCGGCCAGTGGAAGGAGCGCGAAGTCTCCTTCGCCATTCCCGTGCGCTGGAAGCTCGATGGCGAGTTGGTGGGGTTGGCGATGATCGAGCCGCTGATCTTCACCGACAAGCCGCGCGCGGTGGCGACCGACCGCGAGGTCATCGGCCGCAATTCCTTCATGGCGCTGATCGACAGCCCGCCCGACGTCTGGGCCGCGCCCGGCGGCCCGCAGGCGCCGCGAAATCTCGTGCGGGTCTCCACCGAATCTTTCGTCGAGCTTGGCTATGGTCTGGAATCGAAATCGCAGACGCTGATCGCGATCGACGAGGGCGGGGCGCCGGCGCGCCCACGCGCCGAAGACTGCGCGCGAAAGGACCGCGCGCCTGGCGGCGCGGTCGAGGCGGTGCAGGCGATGGCGCTGGAGATTTTGGCGCGCGGCGCGCCGCTCAACCGGCTCTCGCTCAAGCAATATCGCGACGCCGCCGATTTCGACCGCGCCTGCTATCAGGCGGTGGTCCATTCGCAGCGGCGCATCGAGCGCGTCCATGCGATCGGCGAGATCGCGCCCACGCCGCGCATCGCGCTGCACCGGCTGGCCAATTACCCCATCGTCGAGATGCTTGGGCTGCGGGTGAGACAGACGCACTCGGGGACGAGCGTGGTTGACGAACTGGAGCCGGTGCGGCCGTTCTGGCTGCGCGCCTCGGTCGGCGAGGATCTCGGCCGCGTCGTCGCCGCCGTCGATCCGCATCTGGCGCCTGATGGGCCGGATGATCCGCCGCGACACTGGCGCTCGCCCCCGCCGCAGCCGC
>JAJYDD010000073.1 GCA_021777795.1 Pseudomonadota bacterium
TGCACGGCGCGCCGGCCAATCCCGAGGGATGGCTGGTTGTGGCCGCGCGCCGGCGCCTCGTCGATGGCGCGCGGCGCCGGCGCACGGCCGTCGAGGCCGAGGCGACGCTGCGTCTCCTCGCCGAGGAAGGCGCAGGCGATCATCCCCTGCCCGACCGGCGGCTGGCGCTGATGTTCGCCTGCGCGCATCCGGCGATCGAGGAGAGCGTGCGCGCGCCGCTGATGCTGCAAACAATCCTCGGCCTCGACGCGGCGGCGATCGCCTCGGCCTTCCTGATCTCGCCGGCGACGATGGGCCAGCGACTCGCCCGCGCCAAGGCGCGCATTCGCCTCGCCGGCGTGCCGTTCCGCGAGCCCGCGCCGGAATTGTGGCCTGAGCGCATCGGCGCGGTGCTCGACGCCATTTACGCCGCCTTCAGCCACGGCTGGCTGGCGAGCGGCGACGCGCGCGGCCGCAACCTGGCCGAGGAGGCGATATGGCTCGGCCGCGTCGCCGCCGGCCTCGCCCCCGCCGAGCCGGAGGCGGCCGGGTTGCTGGCGCTAATGCTTTACGCCCACGCCCGCCGCGATGCGCGCCGCGACGCGGCGGGCCGGTTCGTGCCCTTGAGCGAGCAGGACGCGGCCCTCTGGGACCATTCCGCCATCGACGAGGCCGAGAGCCGCCTCGCCGCCGCCGCCAAGCTTGGCCGGCCGGGGCGGTTCCAGCTTGAGGCGGCGATCCAATCCGCCCATGCGGCGCGACGGCGCGGCGGGGCGACGGACTGGCCAGCCATCGCCGCGCTCTATGATGCGCTGCTGGCGCTGACCGGCTCGCCCGTCGTTGCCGTCAATCGCGCGGTGGCCGTCTCTCGCGCGCGCGGCGTCGCAGCGGGGCTGGCGGCGCTCGATGCGGTCGCGGCCGACGCCAGCCTCGCTGAGTTCCAGGCCTATTGGGCGGCGCGCGCCGATCTGGAGGCGCTAGCCGGCCTCGCCGGCGCCCGCGCATCTTACGCCCGCGCCATCGGCCTCGAAAGCGACCCGGCGGTGCGCGATTTCCTCCTCGACAAACTGCGCGCGTTCGAAGCCGTCAGCGCGCCGAGGCGGTGACCACTTCGGCGAGGCCGCCGCGCAGGATCGCCATTTTCGCCATGCCGGTCATCGCCGAGCCGCCGTCGAGGTTGAGACGGAAGCGCTCGACCTGCTCGGCGTGGCTGCGGGTCGCGCCCCGGTCGAGCGGCGTGTGGCCGTGGACGACGAGATAACCGGAAAAGCCGTCTTCGCCCGGCTTGTGATCGAGGAACGGCCCGCGCACCCAGGCCCAGTGGCCGGCCTCCTCGACGCGGTCGAGCGGCTCGTCCCAAGGGGTCGAAAGAAAGCTCTCCAGCGGCAGGCGCGGGTTGACCCCGGCATGGACGAACAGCAATTCGCCGCTGACATAGTGCGGCCGCAGGCTCGAAAGCCACGCGATGACCCATTCCGGCGCCGCCGCGCGTATCGTTTCGAGGATGCGGCGCGGCTCACCCTTGGGCAGGCGCGCGCGCAGCATTTGCTCGACCACCGCGTCGCCGCCGTTGCCGAGCCAGACCCGCAGCGCCGCCAGCCCCACTTTCGGTGGGGTCGCGGCGTCGAGCGTCAGGCGCATAAGAATCTCGTGATTGCCCATAAGGCCGATGGTCTCGGCCGCCCCGATCAACTCGCCGCCGTCGCGCGCGAGCTTGAGCGCGCCGAGCGAATCGGGGCCGCGATCGACGAGATCGCCGGTCAACACCAGCCGCCGCACCGGCTCGCCCAGAGGCGTCGCCGCCGCCGCCCCAAGCAGCGCGTCGAGCAGGTCGGCGCGGCCGTGGATGTCGCCGACAGCGACGATTTCAACGCCGGGCTCGATGGCGCGCGGCAGGGGCAATGTTTCGCGGGCGAACTGCATGGGCGCTATCTAGCCGCTGCGAAGCGGCTGGGCGAGAGCGATTGCGCGCCATCTCCGGCGCCGCTAGGTTCGTCGCCATGCTGCTTCAATTCTTCGCCGAGTTGCGCCAGGCGCGCATCCCCGTGACGCCGCGCGAGTTCCTGGACCTGCTGCGCGCGCTCGATTGCGACGCGGCCGAGCGTTCGGTCGAGGATTTCTACCGCCTCTCGCGCGCGGTGCTGGTCAAGGACGAGCGCTGGCTCGACGCCTTCGACGTCGTTTTCGCCCAGGTGTTCAAGGGCGTCCTGTCGCTGAGCGAGGCGGTCGGCGCGTCCGAAATCCCGCAGGAATGGCTGAAAAAGCTGATCGAGAAATACCTCTCGCCGGAAGAACGGGCCGAGATCGAGAAGCTCGGCTTCGACAAGCTGATGGAGACGCTGCGCCAGCGCCTCGCCGAGCAAAAGGGCCGCCACCAGGGCGGCTCGAAATGGATCGGCACGGGCGGAACCTCGCCCTTCGGCGCCTATGGCGACCACCCGGAAGGCGTGCGCATCGGCCAGGAGAAGGGCCGGCGCGGGAGCGCCGTGAAGGTCTGGGACAAGCGCGAGTTCAAGGATTTCGCCGGCGACGAGGAGTTGGGGCCGCGCAACATCCGCGTCGCGCTGCGCCGCCTGCGCCGATTCGCCCGCGAGGGCGCCGACGAGGAACTCGACCTCGACGAGACCATCCGCTCGACCGCCGACAAGGGCTATATCGACGTGCAGATGCGGCCTGAGCGGCGCAATGCGGTCAAGGTGCTGCTGTTCCTCGACGTCGGCGGGTCGATGGATTGGCACGTCGAGGAGGCCGAGGCCTTGTTCTCGGCCGCGCGGCTTCAATTCAAGCGGCTGGAGCACTTCTATTTCCACAACTGCCTTTACGAGAGCGTGTGGAAGCACAACCGGCGCCGCTTTGAGGAGCGCACGCCGACGGCCGATCTGCTCAACGCCTATGGCCGCGACCATCGCGTGATCTTCGTCGGCGACGCCGCGATGAGTCCGCACGAGATTCTCCAGCCCGGCGGCTCGGTCGAGCACCTCAACCCGGAGCCCGGCGAGGTCTGGCTGAAGCGCGTCACCACCACCTGGCCGCGCAGCGTCTGGATCAACCCGACGCCGAAAGCCAACTGGCCCTATTCGCAATCGACACGCATCATCCAGGCCCTATTCGGCGAACGCATGTTCGCTCTGACGCCGGACGGCATCGAACAGGCGATGCGGGCGCTGTCGCATTAGCTGGCGCGAGGAAACCCATGCAACAGACCTGGCGCTGGTTCGGCCCCGACGACCCCGTGACGTTGCCGATGATCGCCGATGCCGGCGCCAGCGGCGTCGTCACGGCGTTGCACCAGCACAATCGCGGCGAAGTCTGGCCGGCCGAGGAGATCGCGCGGCGACGTGCCGCCATCGAGGCGGCGGGGCTTTCCTGGGACGTGGTCGAGAGCATTGGCGTCGGCGAGGAGATCAAGACCCGCAGCGGCGATTGGCGCCGGAAGCTCGACAATTACAAGCAATCGCTGCGCAACGCCGCGCGCGCCGGCGTCAAGGTGTTCTGCTACAATTTCATGGCGATCACCGATTGGACGCGCACCGATCTGATGTGGCCCGCGCCCGGCGGCGGCTTCGCCCTGCGCTTCGACGCGCTCGATTTCGCCGCCTACGACCTGTTTCTCCTCGAACGCGAGGGGGCGCAGAAGGATTATCCGCCTCAACGCATCGCCGAGGCGCGGGCGCGGCTGGAGACGCTCAGCCCAGACAAGCGCGCCGACCTCGAACGCACGCTGATCGACTGGCTCCCGGCGCGCGATTTCACCTACGACCGCGCCAGCTTCCGCGAGGCGCTGGCGCGCTATGCCGAGATCGGCGTCGAGGACTTGCGCGCCCACCTCATCGCCTTCGGGAGGGAGATCACCGAGGTCGCGGAGGAGGAAGGCGTGCGACTCGCCATCCACCCCGACGATCCCGCCTTCCCGATTTTCGGCCTGCCGCGCGTGATGTCGAGCGCGGCGGATGTGCGGGCGTTGTTCGCCGCTATCGCTTCGCCGGCCTGCGGGCTCACCTTCTGCGCCGGCTCGCTCGGCTCCAACGGCGCCAATGACCTGCCGGCGATGCTGGCCGAATTCGCCCCGCGCGTCCATTTCGCGCATCTGCGCAGCGTGAAGCGCGAGCCCGACGGCTCCTTCCACGAGGCCGACCATCTCGAAGGCGATGGCGATCTCATCGGCCTGCTTGCGGGATTGCTGCGCGAGGAGGCGCGACGTCGCGCCGAGGGGCGCGCCGACGCCGAGATCCCGATGCGCCCCGATCACGGCCCACTGATCGGCGGCGACGACCCCAAGCGCTCCAACCCCGGCTATTCCTATGTCGGGCGGTTGAAGGGGCTGGCGGAATTGCGCGGCGCGATGCGCGCGCTGGAACGGTTCAGCCGCGCCGGCGCGGTGTGAACAGCGCATTCAGCTCTAAAGCGGGAACGAAGCGCCATTCGGCCGACCAAGGCGGCGCCGCCGCACATTCGCTCCTGGCGAAACGCAAAGCTTCCTCGCGGGTGGCGAACACCGCCCCGCAACGGCCCTCGGCGTCGCGCACGATCCAGAGACCATCCGCCGCCGGACCGATCAACAATCTGCGCAAGGCGAAGGCTGCGTCCATGTCTGGTCACGGTCCCATCGTCAGCCGCGCGAGGAGCACCGCAAGAACGGCGAAGGCCAGCACCGCCAGCAGCCGTATCGCTACGCCCAACAATTGCGCAGCGGGCGGTTCGCGACCGGAGCGACGCGGGATCGTGGACATCGGGCAAGCCTCCGCACAGACGATGACTGTGCGTTTCATGGCGCCGCAGCGCATAAAATTTCACCACGGAAATTCCACCCACGGCGTTAAGACGCCGTAAAGAGCCCTAACGCTCCACCGCCTCGCCGCCGAACCAGACGCCGCGCAGCGCCAAATCCTCTCCCAGATGCACGAGATCGGCGCGCGCCCCCGGCTTCAGCACGCCGTAGCGGTCGGCGACACGCAGCAGCCGCGCCGGCGTCGAGGTCGCCATCTTCAGCGCGTCGGCTAGCGTCGCGAAACGTTGCGCGGCGAAGCGCACGGCGTCGTGCATGGTGATGACGGCGCCAGCGAGCGTGCCGTCGGGCAGCGTCAGGCTCAAGCCGCGCCGGCGCACCTCCCGGCCATTGAGATCGTAGACCTCCGGCCCGCCGGCGGCCGGCGGCATGGCGTCCGACACCAGCGTCAGCCGCCCCGCCCCCTTGAGCCGATAGGCCAGTTGGCCGGAAAGCGCGTGCGCGTGCAATCCGTCGGCGATGAAGCCGGCGTAGACACGCGCATCCGCGAGCGCCGCACCAACCACGCCGGGCTCGCGCGAGCCGAGCTGGCTCATGGCGTTGAACAGATGCGTCACCGCGCGCGCCCCGGCGTCGAAACACGCCCGCGCCTCTTCCGCCGTCGCATCGGAATGACCGAGGCTGACGACGACGCCCGCCTCGGCGAGCCGACGCACCAGATGGGGCGGCGCGGAAGCCGGCGCCAGCGTCACCACGCGCGCGCGCCCGTCGATGAGCAACCGCGCGTCGTCTTCCGTCATCCCGCGAATATGTTGCGGCGGGTGCGCGCCTTTGCGCCTGATGTCGATAAACGGCCCCTCGGCGTGCACGCCAAGCGAGCCGGGCGCCTCCGCCCTGCCCGCGTCGAGCGCAGCGGCGAGAATCTCGGGCGCGTCGGTGATGAGCGTGGGCGCCAGCGCCGTCGTGCCGAAGCGGCGATGCGCCGCGACGATGGCGCGGATCGTCTCAGGCGTCGGCGCGTCGTTGAACAGATGGCCGCCGCCGCCGTTGACCTGCCAATCGACGAAACCCGGCGCGATGACCCCGCCGCCGAGATCGACGGTCTCGCCAGCCGGCCGCTCCGCGTGGGGGACCAACGCGCGGATCGTCTCGCCCTCGGTCACCAGCGCACAATCTTCGCGGAAATTCTCGCCGTCGAACAGGCGGGCGCCGACAAATATGCGCATCACCGCGTCTCCGTGACTTTTCTCAAATTCGCAGGCCGGTCGGGATCGCGCCCGAGCGCGCGCGCCGTCGCCTCCGCCAGCCCATAGAAGCGATGAACCATCGTGATCGGCGCCAGCAACGGATGGCCCGCATCCTCCGCGCCCAACCGGTCCTCGCCATCCTGCGCGCCCGCCTCGACGACGACGACGCGCGCGCCAAGCGCGGAGAACCGGCCAAGCGCGGCGTCGAATCCTTCCGCCGCTTCGTCGCTCGGCCGGAACGCCAGCACCAGGAAGCCCGGCCGCACGATTTCCGCCGGCCCGTGCATGACTTCGGCGGCCGAGTACGCCTCGGCGTGCAGTGCGCAGGTCTCCTTCAACTTCAGCGCCGCCTCGGCCGCGATGGCGAAGGTCGAGCCGCGCCCGAGCACGAAAGCCTGACGGGCCTGCGCGATCGCGTTAACCAAAGCCGCCGGCGCCGGGCGCGGCGCGCCAAGCTTTTCCGGCAGCCGCCGCAACGCCGTCGCCATCGCCTCATCGCCGCCCCACGAGGCGACCAGCGCGGCGCCGGCGACGAGGCCGGCGATCATGGATTTGGTCGCCGCCACCGAACGCTCCGCCCCGGCCGAAAGCCTGACCAACGCCCCCGCCTCGGCCGCCAACGGTGAGGCTGCGTCGTTGACGAAAGCGAGCGTCAGCGCCCCGCCAGCGCGCGCCGCCGCCTGGCCGGCGAGAATATCGGGACTACGCCCCGATTGCGAGATCGACACCGCCAACGCCCGCGAAAGCTTCATCGGCGCGCGATAGAGCGACGCAATCGACGGCCCAATGGAGGCGCAGGGCAGCCCCAGCCTGATCTCAACAAGATATTTCAGATAGAGCGCGCAATGGTCGGAACTTCCGCGCGCGTTGGTGACGACGACGGCGGGCTCGCATGCCCGCAGCCGCTGACCGAGCGCCGCGAACACCGCCTCGTTCTGGCTCAGACAACGTTCAACCGCCGCGCCGCTCTCGGCTATTTCCTCGGCCATATGGGTCATGCGCGAGTCCTTTGCGTGCGCGCCGGCGTCACCTCCGACACGAACTCATAAGTGTCGGAACGATAATAGGAGCGAGTGAACTCCACCCCTCGCCCGTCGGCGAGATAAGCGATGCGCTGGATATAGAGGACAGGAGAACCCGAGGGAACGCCAAGCAACACCGCGTCCTCATCAGACAACAGCACAGCGCGCAGGCGCTGAAGCCCGCGCGTCGGCGGATGCCCGGTGGAGGCCAGCGCGTCGTAAAGCGAAGCGCCGATTTCGCCGACACCGGGCAGGAAGCGCGCAGGCGCGGCCGTATGTTCAATCGCCATCGGCACGTCGTCGGCGAGCCGCAGGCGCGACAAGCGCACGATGCTCTCCTCCGGCCCGATGCCGAGCGAGGTCATCTCCTCGGGCGACGGCAGGAATACGCCGAGATCGAGATTGCGCGAACTTGGATTGAAGCCGCGCAGCCGCATCAACTCGGAAAAGCCGGTGAGGCGCGAGAACGGTTGATCCACCATCGGCGAGGCGCGGCGGATATAGGAGGCCGAGCCGTGGCGGGGCGCCAACAGGCCCTCGTCAACCAACAACGCCATTGCGCGCCGCAGCGTCGCGCGCGAGACGCCGAAGCTCCCGGCGAGTTCCCGCTCCCCTGGCAAACGCTGCGCCTTGGCGAACCGGCCCTCGCCGATGTCGCGGCGCAAATCGTCGGCGACGGCGCGAAACCGGACGGTCATGCGGCCTGCCCCGGCAGTGAGCCGCCAACCAACGCAATCGCGCCGTCGGTGGGATCGAACATCGGCTTGTTCAAGCGCGCCGAAAGCGCCGGCGCGAGAAACGGACGGATCGCCTCGCCGAGACCGCCAACCATCGCCAAACGCTGCGCGCCTAGCGTCTCAACGCGCTCTGCCAGGGTCGCAATCGCCAAAGCGGCGTCGTCAACCAAGGGGCCTGCAACGGGGTCTGCCGCGCGGGCGGCCCCCAGCACCAGCGGCGCGAACTCACCATAGTCGCGAGGGCTGGCCTTCGCGGCCCAATACACCAAGGACAAGGCGTCTTGGTTGAAACGCCCGAGTATTTGTCTGGTCAGGTCGCTCCGCGGGCCGAGACCGTCGGCGGCGCGCATCGCCGCACGCGCGGCCTCCAGACCAAGGCGGGCGGCCGAGCCGTCGTCGCCAAGATGAAAACCCCTGCCACCGACGATCGTATCGCGCCCCGCGACGCGCGCCACGCCGGCCGAGCCCGTGCCGACAACAATCAGGCCGCCATCCGCGCCGCCATGCGCGCCGATGCACGCCGCGACAGCATCGTTGACCACGCGCACCGCCGCAAAGCCGGAAAAGCACGCGGCGAACCGCTCCGCTTCGGCGGGGCTGGCGACCCCTGCGACCCCGAGGCCCAGTTGAACAGAACTGGTATCGGTCTGCCGCAATCCCGCGCGCCGCAAAGTCTCCGCGACGACGTCATTCGCCACTTCGGCCGCGCGCTCGAAATTCACGTAGACATTGGCCGCCGGCCCCTCGGCCTCGGCGACGACGACGCCGTGATAAGCCCGCAATCGCGCACGACAGCGGGTGGCGCCAGCGTCTACGCCGAGATAGAAGCCAAGCCCCTTCTCGCCCATCCTCGCTCCCTCCGAAGCCTCGTTTGCCTGCGACATTTCGTTCCGGCGCCCCTAGACAACTGGTATACATTCTGTTTAGGATTGTGGCAAGTGGTCTGAACCACTTGCCCGACGGCCTCGGCTCCGGGCGCAAGGAGGGAGAGACGAATGGAGCGATCAACCAAAATATGGGCCTCACTGAGCGTCGCCGCCGTGAGCCTGCTGGCGAGCCTCGCGGCCGCCTCGGCCGGGTCCATCAAGATCGAGAGCTGGCGCAACGATGACGCCGACATCTGGAATTCGCAGATCATCCCGGCCTTCAACAAACATTATCCCAATATCAAGGTTGAATTCTCCCCCTCCGCGCCGACCGAGTATAACGCCGCGCTCAACGCGCGCCTGGCTGGCGGCGCCGCCGGCGATATTCTTGCCTGCCGCCCGTTCGACGCCTCGCTCGATCTTTTCAAGAAGAAGTATCTGGTCTCACTCAACGACCTCGCAGGCATGAAGAACTTCTCCGACGTCGCCAAATCCGCCTGGTCCACCGACGACGGCAAAGACACGTTCTGCGTGCCGATGGCTTCCGTCATCCACGGCTTCATCTACAACAAGGACGCCCTGAAGAAGGTCGGCGCCTCCGAGCCGACGACGATGGAGGAGTTCAACGCGCTGCTGGAGAAGTTGAAGAAGGACGGAACCTATACGCCATTGGTGATGGGCACCGCCGACCAATGGGAGGCGGCGACGATGGGCTTCCAGAACATCGGCCCCAACTACTGGCATGGCGAGCAGGGGCGCTTGGCGCTCATCAAGGGCACGGAGAAATTCACCGACCCGCAATATGTCGATGTGTTTAAGGAACTGGCCAAGTGGGGCCCGTTCATGGGCAACGGCTTCCAGGCGCAGAAATATCCCGATAGCCAGAACCTGTTCTCGCTCGGCAAGGGCGCTATCTACCCCGCCGGCTCCTGGGATATCTCGACCTTCCGGGCCACGGCCAAGTTCCCGATGGGCGCGTTCAAGCCGCCGCTGCCGGCCGGCGCGACGCAGTGCTACATTTCCGATCACACCGACATCGGCATGGGCCTCAATTCGGCCTCGAAGAACAAGGACGACGCCAAAAAATTCCTGGAATGGCTGACGACGCCGGAATTCGCGACGCTCTACGCCAACGCGCTGCCGGGCTTCTTCCCGCTGTCCTCGACGCCGGTCGCGATCAAGGACGATCTGGCGGCGACCTTCGTGTCCTGGCGCAAGGACTGCAAGTCGACGATCCGCAACTCCTATCAGATTCTCTCGCGCGGCACGCCCAACCTGGAGAACGAATTGTGGAACGTCTCGGCGCAGGTCATCAACGGAACGATGACGCCGGAAGCCGCTGGCAAGCGGCTCCAGGAAGGTCTCGACAAGTGGTATCATCCCGCCAAGTAAGTTGAAGCGCAGGCGTCCGGCCATGCGCCGGACGCCTTTTGGGTTGGTACGAAGGTCGACAACATGCCCGCGCCCGCTCCCCAAATCGTCGCCACGATGCCGCGCGTGCGGCTCATGGGCCTCATGCTGCTGTTCCTGGGGCCCGCGGTCGCCATCTACACCGCCATCTCCATCTACCCGCTGTTGGCGACGATGCAGCTCGCGACGTACCGCACGACGCCGACGGGCGCTTCCTATTTCGTCGGGCTGGCGAATTTCGCCACGCTGCTGACGGACGCCGTCTGGTCGCAGCCATTCTGGAATGCGGCCTGGAACAACCTGAAATTCTTCCTCGTGCATATGCTGGTGCAAAACCCTATCGGCATCGCGCTCGCGGGTTTGCTCAGCTTGCCCAACCTGCGCCTGCGCGGGGTCTATCGCACCGTCATCTTCCTGCCGACGATGCTATCGGTCGTCATCGTCGGTTTCGCCTGGAACCTCATTCTCTCGCCGCTCTGGGGCATAGCCGAGGGCGCTTTGAAGTCGGTCGGCCTTGGCTCGCTGTTCGCCCCCTGGCTCGGCCTGCCCTCAACCGCGCTCGTCACGCTGGCGCTCATATCGGTCTGGCAGTTCGTCGGCATTCCGATGATGCTGATTTATGCCGCGCTGCTCAACATACCCGACGAGTTGGTTGACGCCGCTCGCGTCGACGGCCTCGGCCATTTCCGCATCTTCTGGCATATCAAGCTGCCGCTGGTGGCGCCGACGATCGGGCTGGTTTCGATTCTCACCTTCGTCGCCAATTTCAACGCCTTCGATCTCATTTACGCGGTCAAGGGCGCGTTGGCGGGGCCGAATTTCGCCTCCGACATTCTCGGCACGTTCTTTTATCGCGCCTTCTTCGGCAATCAGTTGCAGCTCGGCGATCCCAACATGGGCGCGGCGATTGCAACCGTAATGTTCTTCATCATCCTGGCTGGCGTTTGTGTCTATCTGTTCGCGGTTCAACGCCGTATCACGCGCTACGCCTTCTGAAGGGAGCCAGCAGCATGGGCCGCCTCTCCCGCGCCGGCGTCCACGCCGTCCTCATCGCCTACAGCCTGCTGGCGGTGGCGCCAATTCTGATTGTGGTGATGAATTCGTTCAAGGCGCGCAGCGATATCTTCGGCTCTCCGCTGTCGCCGCCCAACGCCCAGAGCTTCTCGTTGATCGGCTATTCGAAGGTTCTGCTGCGCGCGCAATTCGGCACGTGGTTCGCCAATTCGCTCATCGTCACACTCAGCGCAATGGCGCTGACATTGTTGTTCGGCGCGATGGCCGCCTGGGCGCTGACGGAATACCGCTTCCGCTGGACCAATGTGCTGGCGCTTTACATGGCCATCGGCATCATGGTCCCGATCCGTCTCGGCTCCATCGCCATTCTCACGATGATGCACGCGGCCCATCTCAACGATACGCTGTTCGCGCTCATCCTGGTCTATATCGCGCAAGGCCTGCCGATGGCGATCTTCATCCTCAGCGAGTTCATCCAGCAGATCCCCCAGGATCTGCGCGACGCCGCGCGCTGCGACGGCGTACCGGAGACGCGCATCTTCTTCGATGTCATCGCGCCGCTGCTGCGCCCGGCGATCGCCACCGTCGCGGTGTTCACCATCGTCCCGATCTGGAACGATCTGTGGTTTCCGCTCATCCTCACTTCGAGTAGCAGCACGCATACGATCACGCTCGGCGTGCAGCAGTTTCTCGGCCAGTACATCACCGATTGGAACAGCGTGCTCGCCGCGCTTTCGTTGGCGATTTTGCCGGTGGTTGTCATCTACATCATCTTCTCGCGCCAGCTCATCAGCGGGCTGACGGCCGGCGCGGTCAAATAGGGGCTTCAACCGATGGCGACGCTCAACATCGCGGGGCTCGATAAAGCCTATGGCGACGCGCGCATCCTGAAAGGCGTCAATCTCGACATCGCCGACGGCGAGTTCGTCGTGCTGGTCGGCCCTTCCGGCTGCGGAAAATCGACGCTCTTGCGCATCATCGCCGGGCTCGACGGCGCCACGAGCGGCGATATTCGCATCGGCGACCGGCGCGTCAACGGGTTGGAGCCGGCGGCGCGCAAAATCGCGATGGTGTTCCAATCCTATGCGCTCTATCCGCACATGAATGTGCGCAAGAACATGACCTTCGGCCTCAAGTTCACCGGCATGGACAAAGGCGAGATCGACCGCCGCGTCGGCGACGCGGCGCGGATGCTTCGGTTGGAGCCGCTGCTTGAGCGGCGCCCGCGCGATCTCTCCGGCGGCCAGCGCCAGCGCGTCGCCATTGGGCGCGCCATCGTGCGCGAGCCCGACGTGTTCCTGTTCGACGAGCCGCTCTCTAATCTCGACGCGGCGCTGCGCGTCTCGACCCGCGTCGAGATCGCCAAGCTGCACCGTATGCTCGGTGCGACGATGGTTTATGTCACGCACGACCAGACCGAGGCGATGACGCTCGCCGACCGCATTGTGGTGATGAACCAGGGCGAGATCGCGCAGGTTGGTCGGCCTCTGGATCTCTATTACACGCCGGCCAATCTGTTTGTCGCCGCCTTCATCGGCTCGCCGGCGATGAACATATTCGAGGCGAACGCCGCCGACTCCAAGCGCCTCGAAGGGCCCGCCTTCGACGCCTTCGACTGGCCGGTCGCGGCGCCCGGCGCGGGGCTGAAGCTCGG
>JAJYDD010000607.1 GCA_021777795.1 Pseudomonadota bacterium
GCCCGTCGTTCCGCCCGCCAAAGCCGCAAAGTAAATGCTGCGCATCGCCACTTGGCAGATCGTCGCGATTTTCGCGATGGTCGCCGCCGCCGCGCTGCTCATCGTGCCGAGCTTCCTGGGGCCTGCGGCGGTCGCGTCGCTGGAGCGTTCGCTGCCGTCCTGGATTCCGGCGCGGCCGATCACCCTCGGCCTCGATTTGCAGGGCGGCGCCCACCTCTTGATGGAGGTCGACAAGAACCAACTCATCAAGGGGCAGGTCGAGCAGTTGCGCGACGACGTTCGCGCCAAGATGCGCGAGGCCAAGATTCCGCTGACCGGCGGCGTCGGCGTGCAGCCGCGCGGCGTCGTCGTGCGCATCGCCGATCCCTCCGAGCGGGCCAAGGCGCTGGAGCTTCTGCAAAGCCTCAACCAGCCGGTCGGCGGCGTGCTCGCCGGGTCTGGCGAGCGCACGCTGAGCATAGCCGATAGCGACAGCGCCATCCGGCTCTCGCTCACCGACGCCGCCATCAACGACAAAGTGCGGCGCGCCGTCGGCCAGTCCATCGAGGTGCTCAACCGCCGCCTCAACGCCTCCGGCACCAAGGAGACCAACGTCCAGCGCCAGGGCTCCGACCGGGTGCTGATCGAGGTGCCGGGCCTTCAGGACACGACCGAACTCAAGAAGCTGGTCGGCGCCACCGCCAAGCTCACCTTCCGCCTCGTCGCCGACGCCAGCGATCCGCCGAGCGAGGTCGAGACGCTGAAGCAGAGCCAAGGCGGCGACATCCAAGTCGAAAAGCAGGTGATGGTGTCGGGCGAGGATCTCACCGACGCGCAGCCCGGCTTCGATTCGCGCTCCGGCGAGCCCGACGTCAGTTTCCGCTTCAACCTGCGCGGCGGCCAGCGCTTCGGGCAGGTGACGAGCCAGAATGTCGGCCGGCCGTTCGCCATCGTGCTCGACAATGTCGTCATCTCGGCGCCGCGCATCCTAGGCCCGATCACCGGCGGCTCCGGGCAGATCACCGGCAATTTCACGGTTCCCGAGGCCGACCGGCTGGCGGTGCTGTTGCGCTCCGGCGCGCTGCCGGCCAAGCTGACGACCGTGGAGGAGCGCACCGTCGGCCCCGGCCTCGGCCAGGATTCCATCGACGCCGGCAAGCGCGCCGCCCTCGTCGGCGGCCTGCTGGTCGCCGTCTATATGCTGGCGACCTATGGCGTGTTCGGCGTGTTCGCCGATCTCGCGCTTTTCGTGCACATCCTGTTCATCTTCGCCTCGATGGTGCTGATCGGGGCGACGCTAACGCTGCCCGGCATCGCCGGCATCGTGTTCACGATTGGCATGGCGGTCGATTCCAACGTGCTGATCTACGAGCGCATCCGCGAGGAAAACCACATGGGGCGCAGCGTCATCTCGTCGCTGGAGGCCGGCTACCAGCGCGCTTTCGCCACCATCATCGATTCCAACGTGACGATGTTCGTGGCGGCGGCGATCCTCTATCTGTTCGGCTCCGGCGCGGTGCGCGGCTTCGCGGTGTCGCTGGGCTTAGGCATTCTCACCTCGATCGTGACGGCGGTGACGATGACGCGCATGATGATAGCGCTCTGGTATCGCCGCAACCGGCCGCAGAAGCTGCCGATATGAGCGGCGACGTGACGCCGAAAGCGGCGCGGTCATTCGGACAAACCACATGAAACTCCTCCGTCTCGCGCCTGAGAACACAAAAATCAGCTTCATGCGGTTTCGCCGCATCAGCTATCCGCTGTCGGCGGTGCTCTCGATCCTCTCCATCGTGCTGTTCCTCGGCGTCGGCATGAATTTCGGCATCGACTTCGCCGGCGGCACGCAGGTCGAGTTGCGGGCCCATTCGGGCAAGGCGGATCTGGCGGCGCTGCGCGCCAAGGCCGACAGTCTCGGCCTCGGGCCGGTCGAGGCGCAGCGCATCGGCGCCGCGTCCGACGTGACCCTGCGCGTCCAGGTGCAACCCGGCGGCGAGTCCGGGCAGTCGAAGGCGGTCGCCAAGCTGCGCGACGCCTTCGAGAAGGATTACGATTTCCGCTCCGTCGAGGCGGTCGGCCCGCGCGTCTCGGGCGAACTCGTGCAATCGGGCATTCTGGGCATTGTCGTCGCCATCCTGTGCGTGCTGACCTATCTCTGGTTCCGCTTTGAATGGCAGTTCGCGGTCGGCGCGATCATCGGCACGATGCACGATCTTTTGCTGACCGTCGGCTTCTTCGCCTTCACGCAGATCGAATTCAACCAGACCTCAATCGCCGCGATTCTCACCATCGTCGGCTATTCCCTCAACGAGACCGTCGTCGTGCTCGACCGTATCCGCGAGGTGATGCGCAAATATAAGAAGCTCTCGACGCCGGAAATCATCGACATGTCGGTCAACGCGGTGCTGCCGCGCACGATCATGACCGCGACGACGGTGTTCCTGGCGCTGCTCGCCCTGTTCTTCCTCGGCGGCGACGTCATCCGCTCGTTCTCGGCGGCGATGATCTGGGGCATCTGCGTCGCCACTTATTCCTCGATCTTCATCTGCTCGCCGATGTTGATTTACATGGGCGTGCGCGCCGATACGCTCGACAAGCCGGAGAAAGCCCCGGCGCCCGCCAAAGCGCCGGCGTGAGCGGCTTCGTCCCCG